>CAYYAV010000008.1:0-18841 GCA_964469865.1 uncultured Fusobacteriales bacterium
TCTATCCCATTGCTAAATGCGTTTGGGAATACTTTTTTCATAATCTATATTATAGCACTTTTCAAATAAAATAAAAAGAGAATGCATCCTTTTTTAATCATATCTTTTAATTAACTTTACATAAATTTTATAAATGATTTTCTTTACCGCCATAGCAGATATCACCCTTTATTTTCTCCTATCCTGCCTTCTATCTTAAAAGTTGTATTCCAATAAAAAATAGTATATAATCAGAATATACTAGGATATAATCCAGATAAGAAAGAAAGGAAGTTATATTATGAAATTTAACGACTACAGGTATGAGCGTATTGACCTTAAAGCGACTGAAGAACAGTTTAAGAAACTGATAGAAGACTTCTCTTCTGCTGAAAGTGTAGAAGAACAGATAAGATATATGGATGAAATTATAAATCTAAGGAACCATATAGATACCATGACAACTCTGGTATCCATAAGACACAGCGTCAATACTGAAGATGAATTCTATGACAAGGAGAATGAATACTGTGATGAGATTTCACCTGTCATATTTGGATTTATTTCTGACTTCTATAAAGTCCTCTCAGCTTCAAGATTCAGAAATGAACTGGAAAAGAAATATGGAAAATTCCTCTTTGACATTGCAGAACTTTCAGTAAAAACCTTTGATGAAGCTGTCATTCCTGAACTTCAGGAAGAAAACAGGCTTACAAGTAAATACGATAAATTAATAGCCAGTGCTAAAATAGACTTCGACGGGGAAGAAAGGAACCTTTCCCAGATGGTCCCCTACACACAGTCTAAAGACAGGAATATCAGAATCGAGGCAAGTAGAAAAGTCGCACATTTCTTTAAGGAAAACAAGAATGAATTTGACAGTATATATGATTCCCTTGTAAAAGTGAGAACTTCTATTGCACAGAAGCTGGGATTCAAGAGTTATGTGGAACTGGGATATGCAAGGCTTCTAAGGCTTGACTATGATTCAAATATGGTAGCTTCGTACAGGAAACAGGTACTGGAAAACATCGTCCCTCTACATACTGAACTGCGGAAAAGACAGGAAAAAAGACTTGGAGTTGAAAAGCTGAGATTCTATGATGAACCGATTAAGTTCAACTCAGGAAATGCTGATCCTCATGGTAATCCTGAATGGATACTTAACCATGGAAAGACTATGTATAAGGAACTTTCAAGGGAAACAGACGAGTTTTTTACATTCATGACTGAAAAAGACCTTCTAGACCTGCTTTCCAAAAAAGGGAAGAAGAGCGGAGGATACTGCACCTATATACCTGACTATAAGGCACCGTATATATTTGCCAACTTTAATGGTACAGCCCATGACATAGATGTGCTTACACATGAAGCAGGGCATGCTTTCCAGGTATATCAGAGCCGTGATTATAAAATTCCTGAATATCTGTGGCCTACCTATGAAGCTTGTGAGATACATTCCATGAGTATGGAATTCCTGACATGGCCATGGATGGAGCTGTTCTTTGAAGATGATACTGAGAAGTATAAATTTATTCATCTGTCAGAATCCCTGCTCTTTATTCCATATGGTGTAACTGTAGATGAGTTCCAGCACTGGGTCTATGAAAATCCTGACGCATCTCCTTCTGAGAGACGACAAAAATGGCTTGAAATAGAAGGGAAGTACCTCCCTACACGGGACTACGGGGAAGTGGATGACCTGAAGGAAGGGATTTTCTGGTTCAGGCAGGGTCATATATTCTCAAGTCCGTTTTACTACATAGACTATACCTTAGCACAGGTCTGTGCCTTCCAGTTCTGGATAAAGGCAAACGAGGACAGAGAAAAGGCATGGAAAGAATATCTTGACCTCTGTAAGCTAGGTGGAAGCAGACCGTTCTTCGCACTTATGGAAGCTGCCAACCTGAAAAATCCTTTTACTGAAGGGACTATTGCATCGGTAATACCTCCAATAAGAGAGTTCCTTAACAGTATTGATGATACAGGCTTATAAGTCTTATAGCAGTGTCATTAGAGTAGTCTTAAATAATTGCAGCATATTTATACTATTTCATACGTAGCTGTACATCTGGAATATACAGGATCCCACTTTCAAACAATATATAAATATAATATCTACTATTTATATTTTGAATAATCGTTAATGGTTATTTCCTTGATTTTTACTTATTTTAATGTTATCATTTCAAATGTACAGTCTACAGATGAACTGTTTTTTCAGTCTGCCAATCAGTATTACTGTATAATCGAAAATATTTTAATTTAGGAGGTATCTAAATGATATTTGAAAACGTTTTGGAACTTATAGGGAATACACCTGTTGTAAAACTGAACTTAGTGAAGGATGAAAATATAGCTGATGTCTATGTTAAACTTGAAAAATTCAATCTCGGAGGCAGTGTAAAGGATCGTGCTGCTTTAGGTATGATAGAGGCTGCAGAAAGGGATGGATTATTGAAGCCGGGTGGAACTATAGTCGAGCCTACTTCCGGAAATACCGGAATTGCTTTAGCTTTAATAGGAAGAGCAAAAGGTTATAACGTAATCATAACGATGCCTGAATCAATGAGTATTGAAAGAAGAAATTATCTGAAGGCCTATGGGGCAGAGCTTGTGTTGACTGACGCTGCAAAAGGTATGAAAGGAGCTATTGCTAAGGCTGAAGAAATTATAACTGAAAATCCGGAATATTTCCTTCCACAGCAGTTTAATAATCCTGCTAATCCTGCAAAACACTATGAAACGACAGCAAAGGAAATAATCGCAGATTTTGGAGATTCCCTTGATGCATTTGTATCAGGTGTAGGTACTGCAGGAACACTTTCAGGTGTAGGAAAAAGGTTAAGGGAAGAAAGCCCTAATACAAGAATAGTTGCTGTTGAGCCTGCAGATTCACCAGTTCTGTCTGGGGGAGAACCTGGAAAACATATTATACAGGGAATCGGGGCAGGATTTGTTCCAGGAAACTTTGATAAACAGTACGCCGATGAAATCATTAAAGTCTCTACTGACGATGCTATAAATTATGGTGTACAGGCTGGAAAGGAAGCCGGTCTTTTCTTAGGAATATCTTCAGGAGCTGCCATTGCTGCTGCCTATGAAGTTGCCAAAAAGCTAGGAAAAGGAAAAAAGGTTCTTGCCATTGCACCTGACGGAGGAGAAAAATATCTTTCAATTGAAGCATATAAATAGAGATATAGGAAAACAGGATAAACCAGATATATTAAATAAAACTATGTAGAGCTTTTTATAAAAGCTCTACCTTTCTATTATTTAAAACTACAAAGAGGTGGTCAATATTTTTAAATGGCTAAAAAATGAAATCAGGAACATATCAGATAAGGATCCTGCTGCAAGAAATATCTTTGAAGTTCTTTTATACCCTTCCTTACATGCCGTAATCAATCATAAGATAGCTAATTTTTTTTATAAGAAAAAACTTTTCTTTCTTTCCAGGCTGATCTCACAAATTTCAAGATTTTTCACAGGAATTGAGATACATCCCGGAGCAACTCTCGGAAACAGGATTTTCTTTGATCATGGAATGGGAATTGTAATAGGTGAAACTGCTGAAGTAGGAAATGACTGTGTCATATATCACGGAGTCACTTTAGGAGGTGTCAGTACGGCAAAGACAAAGCGGCATCCTACTTTAAAAAATAATGTCATTGTTGGGGCAGGAGCAAAAATCCTAGGCAATATCACTTTAGGTGAAAATGTAAGAGTCGGAGCAAATTCGGTTGTATTGCAGAATATTCCAGATAATGCTGTCGCTGTAGGAATTCCTGCAAGAATTATTAAAAAAGATGAAAATGACTATTATATGTGGCATATATAGATTGTCTGTTTTTATAGACTATCTCTGACCGACTAATCTGTCATGAAGGGTAAGATTTATAAAAAAAGTCTTATGCCTCTTTTAAAATTTATCATATATATCAATTTTTAGATTATTCTAATTTTGGTAATCATTAAGAATAAATTTACTTTCCTAATCAATCAAAAAATCGGCAAGTCTGCCGATTTTTTATAATAGTAATATTCTTATATTTTACTTGCAAAGTATCCTAATGTCCTGATTAACTGAGCAGTATAAGACATTTCGTTATCGTACCAAGCTACTGTCTTAACAAGTTGTACATCTCCGTTTTGAACAATTTTTGTCTGAGTTGCATCAAATAATGATCCAAAATGGATTCCAACTATATCAGAAGATACCAATTCTTCTTCTGTATATCCGAAAGATTCATTAGATGCTGCCTTCATAGCTGCATTTACTTCTTCCTTAGTTACAGGCTTGCTTAAGATTGAAACAAGTTCAGTTAATGATCCTGTAGGTACAGGTACCCTCTGAGCAGCTCCATCCAATTTTCCGTTTAATTCAGGTACTACTAATCCTATAGCTTTTGCAGCTCCTGTAGAGTTAGGTACAATATTTACAGCTGCAGCTCTTGCTCTTCTTAAATCTCCTTTAGCATGAGGTGCATCTAATGTATTCTGATCCCCTGTATAAGCATGGATAGTTGTCATAGTTCCTGTAACTACTCCAAAGCTGTCATTTAATGCCTTAGCCATTGGTGCTAAGCAGTTAGTTGTACAAGAAGCTCCTGAAATAACTGTTTCAGTTCCATCTAAAATATCATGGTTTACATTGTAAACAACTGTCTTAACATCATTTCCACCTGGTGCAGTTATTACTACTTTTTTAGCCCCTGCTTTAACGTGTAATTCTGCCTTATCTTTAGTTGCAAAGAATCCTGTAGCTTCTAATACTACATCTACACCTAAATCTCCCCAAGGTAAATCTTCAGGATTTCTTTGAGCAAAAACTTTGATTTCTTTTCCGTTTACTACGAATGCCCCTTCTTTAACTTCGATTGTTCCGTTGAATCTTCCCTGTGTTGAATCGTATTTGAATAAGTGTGCTAACATTTTAGCATCTGTTAAGTCATTAATTGCAACAACATCAAACTTATCAGTCTGCTCAGCCATTAATCTTAATGCAAGTCTCCCTATTCTTCCAAATCCGTTAATTGCTACTTTAACTGCCATATTACTATTACCTCCTAAAAATTTTATATATTCTTATCAAATATATTTATTTACATCTTGAGTATAGCATAATTTAATCATATTTTCAATATATTTAAGATGAAAAGTAGCCCTTTACCTTCTATCCTTATATTTCTATTCCAGAAATTCTGCCATATCTTCGGATATGGGTATTTCCAATTCTATTTCCTCATTTTTTGATGGATGTGTAAACTTGACCTTATAGGCATGCAGAAATTGCCTCGTTATCCCTCTTTCCTTGTCCAGACTTCCCCCATAAAGCTCATCTCCGGTAATGGTATGCCCTATTGATTTTAAATGCACCCTTATCTGATGAGTCCTTCCTGTAAAAAGTTCACACTCAATTAAAGTTACATTTTTCTCCGGAAATCTCCTTATAACCTTTACTGCTGTTTTTGCGTACTGTCCTCTTTCATCTATTATCCTCTGAAGATTTTCACCGTCCTTATAGATAGGCTTTTCTATTATGATTTCTCCATCCTCTTCAACAATTCCGTCAACTATTGCCAGATATTTTTTCTCAAACTGTGAATAGTTCTGTAAAAATGCCTGTGAAAAACTGTTTTTAGCTATTATTATAAGCCCTGAAGTATTCATATCCAGACGGTTATAGAATCTTGGAACCTTTTCTTCCCCATATTTTTCAATAAAATAATATACAATCCCGTTTGCCAGAGTATATTCGGCTTTCTTCTGGGTAGGATGGGTCAGAAGAAAGGGTTCCTTATTTACAACCAATATATCTTCATCTTCGTATACTATTTCCAGATTCAGATTTATAGGCTTTATGTCCGTTCCCTTCTTCTTCTCCTCAACCTTCAATATCCCGCTTGAAGGAAGTTTCTTTGTTGTCCTTACCCGTTTACCGTTTAAGAATACTTCTACATTCCTGAGACTTCTACCTGAATAATTATGTACTTCTCTTAAATACTGGGAAATCTTCATCCTCTGGTATTCTTTTTCTATTTTAAATTTTTTCATATTTTTCCTTTTCTTCTATTATTTTGTTACATTATATCTTAAAATTGAGAATTTATTAAGCTTTATTTTTATAATAATAAAATATATGAGAAGTTGTTCCTGTATCCATGACTACAATTTATTTCAACACCACCCCTGTTTATTTTATCCTTTTTATGGTAAAATATTAATAAGTCATACTTTTAACCTATGGAGGAAAAATGGATAAAAAAGACAATAAGACAGAAGAAGTTAAAATACTTGTCAAGAACTTTAATTTCTATTACGGAACCCATAAAGTTCTAGACAACCTAAATCTGGAAATACCTCAAAATAAGGTAACTGCTCTAATAGGCCCCAGTGGATGCGGTAAATCTACATTTTTAAGATCTATCAACAGAATGAATGACTTAATAGAAGGTCATAAATATGAAGGGGATATTGTCATCTCAGGAAAAAGCATATTTGATCCTAAACTTGATGTAGTTGAATTGAGGAAACGCATAGGAATGGTTTTCCAGAAGCCCAATCCTTTTCCGAAAAGTATATATGAAAATATTGTTTATGCTCCGAGACTTCATGGAGAAAAAGATAAGAAAAAACTGGATGAGATGGTTGAATACAGCCTAAAATCCGTAGCTCTCTGGGATGAAGTGAAAGATAAGCTTCAGCAGTCAGCAATGGGTCTTTCAGGCGGTCAGCAGCAGAGACTCTGTATTGCAAGGACTATAGCAGTCAAACCTGATGTTATCCTCATGGATGAACCTACTTCAGCTCTTGATCCCTTATCAACATTAAAGGTGGAAGAACTGATAAGGTCTCTGGAAAGAATGTATACCATTGTAATAGTTACTCATAATATGCAGCAAGCTGCCAGAATTTCTGACAGGACAGCATTCTTCTTTAAAGGTATTATTGAAGAATTTGGAGAAACAAGTAAAATATTCACCAATCCGTCCAGTAAGAAGACCGAAGACTACATTAACGGTGTCTTCAGCTAATTGATAAAAAAGAAAGGAAGAAATATTAATATGAGAAACCTTACAGATAGAATAGATGATATAAAATCTATGGTCTCTACAACGAATCAGAATTTTAAGAGATCTCTTGATATTATAAAAGAAATACTTACAAATTCAAAATTTGATCCTACTCTATATGGAGAAGCAAAAAGTATAGAAGATGCCATAAACCATTTCGAAACGACAGTTGATGAAGAAGTAATAAAAACTATTGCAAGATTCCAGCCTATGGCTATCAATCTTAGATTTCTGATAAGTGTTATTAAAATTTCTATGACTGTAGAAAGAATGAATGACCTCTGTATAAATATTCTAAAAGTTATGAAACATTCAAAAAGCATAGAAGAATATAAAAATTATAATTTACTTGAAATGCTTGAAAAAGTTGAAAATATGTTTGAGCTTTTTTTAAAATCATATAACGAAGAAAATCTTAGTTTCTCTTATTTGATCATAAGTCTGGATGAAGAGGTCAATGCTTATAAGTCTGCAATAATTGAGAGTCTGAAAAATGATACTATACTTGAAAAACATGAACTGGAAGTCCTTTTTATCTCACAACATTTGGAAAGGATAGGAGATTCCATAAAGAATCTTGCTGAAATAGTAGTCTATATCTACAACGGTATAGATATTCGGCATGGTATAAGCAACTAGTTTTGGAATATACTTAAATATCTAATATAAAGCTCTTCTTTAAACTATATTCCTTAATATAGACAAAGCTGTCTCAGAAATTGAGGCAGCTTTGTCCTTATTTTTATATCCATGTTTCTTTTTTACTGATATTTTTTATCTTCCTGTCTTCTGATATCTATTTCTCAGGATTATAGCAAAAGAATTTGCTGACAGAAGAAATATTAACAATACGATTATACCTGCAGAGGCAAGTTCCTGAAATTTTTCATTAGGATAAGACGTCCATTGGTATATCTGTATCGGCATTGCAGTATATCTGGAAAAAATTCCTCTAGGAAGCCTAGTCACAAGACTTGCAGCACCTACTACAAGTAAAGGGGCTGACTCTCCCATTGCTCGTGACAGTGCCAGTATTACACCTGTAAAAATTCCTGGAGCAGCATACGGAATTATTACTGCCTTTATCATCTGCCATTTTGTCATTCCTAGTCCATAAGCAGCTTCAATTAATATATTGGGTACAGATTTTACAGCTTCCCGTGTGGATACAATAATAACAGGAAGTACCATTAGTGAAAGAGTTACTGCTCCTGAAACTACTGTTCCTCTTAATCCATGCATCCTTGTAAATAGTGCAAGTCCAAGAAGTCCATATACAATAGAAGGTACTCCTGAAAGATTTGATATGTTTACTTCAAGCAGGTTATAAAGTCTGCTCTTCTTATTTGAATACTGTTCCAGGAATATTGCAGAACCTACCCCTACAGGTATCGTTATAGCCGCTACTGACAGTATAAGCCATATGCTTCCTACTATTGCGGGAAGAAAACCTGCCCTTTCTACCTTTCTTGACGGAAAATTAGTGAAAAAATGGGGAGTTACCCATCTTATTCCCATTATTATCAGACCTAAAATAAGAAATATAAGAAATACAAGGCAAAAGATTATACTCCCCAGAAACAGCCATTCAAATATCCTATTCTGTATCTTCCTTCTCGTAAGGTTGGAAATAATTTCCTTTTTTGCTATATTAATATCTACTTTTTCCATTTTAATACACCTCTCTCAGAAGATTTACTATTTTTTTAGCAAATATATTTAACCCCAGTGTTATAAAAAATAGTATCAGACCTATTACAAATACAGTCTGATATTCAAGACTGCCTACTGGAACTTCTCCAAAACTCTTACTTACCATATATCCTGTCATTGTCTGAATCTGTCCTAAAGGATTAAGGTTTAATACAGGCTTTGCCCCTGCCGCCATTGCCACAACCATTGTTTCTCCTATGGCCCTAGAAATAGCTAATATAAAAGAAGACATGATACCCGAGATGGCTGCCGGAACTATTATATTCCATACAGTTTCAAATTTTGTCATCCCTAATCCCAAAGCTGCCTCCCTTAAAGAATTAGGGACCGCCTTCAAAGCATCCTCACTAAGTGAGGCAACTAAGGGAGTTATCATAATTCCTACTGAAAATGAAGCACTTAATACATTATAAGTTTCTACTTCCAATTTCCGGGTATTTATCCAGAATTGTTTAAAATTTATAAGAAGATAGAAGAATATTATTATAAACATTATTCCAAATATCGTATCATATATTCTTATCAGCAATCTCCCCTTATTAGTCATTTTCTTTAAAAATCCTGCTCCTATTAACGGACTTACTATTAAAACCATTACTAAAAATATTTTTGCAAGCCATGTTATATTATTTTTCAATAATGGTGTTACATAAAGAAATGCAAAGAAACCATATACTACAGAAGGTATCCCGGCCAATATTTCCAGAATCGGTTTTAAGATATTCCTCCATTTTGGAACAGCATACTCACTTAAATAAATAGCACTCCCTAATCCTAAGGGTATAGCAAATAGACATGAAAATAATACTATCATTAATGTTCCTGTAAGCAGTGGCCATATAGAATATATTTCCCCTCTTGGATCCCAAATTTTACCCGGCCTTACCAGAGCAAAGAGTCTCCCTTCCTTGAAAAACGGAAGAGATTCAGAAAATAAGCTGTATACTATCCCAAATGTCGTTATTACCGACAGCATAGCACATAGGAACATAATTATTTTTATTATATTTTCCCTAAAATAGACCGCCTTCATTCTGTTATCCTTATTTTTATCCATCCTTATCTCCTTTTCATACATTATTAGAATCATCTTATACTGTTTACAAGCATTTCCATTTCACTGTAACTTTTCATTGGGATATATCCCTCTTCCTTTACCAGTTTCCCGGCATTCTTCAGATAAAAAAGTACAAATTGTTTTACCTTCGGCTTTTCCTTTAACGACTTCTTATTAACATATATATATAATGGCCGAGAGAGGGGCTTATATTTCCCGTCTCTTATGTCCTCTTCTGTAGGAGATACACCATTTATCTTTATGGCTTTCAGCTTATCTTTCTGTGCAAGATAGTATGCATATCCAAAATATCCTATTGCCCCCCGGTCTCCTTCCACTCCCTGTACAAGCTGATTATCATCTGAAGCCGGGGAATAATCAGGTCTTATTTTGTTATCATGCCCTAATATTGATTCTATAAAATAGTCGTAAGTTCCCGAATCCTGATCAGGTCCATATAATTTTATATCTATTCCAGGATATGAGGGATTTATGTCACTCCATTTTTTTATAGCAGAATCATGTCCCCATAATTTTTTTAATTCCTCCTCGCTCATTTCAGAAATCCAGTTATTCTGTGAATTTACTACAACTGTGATCCCATCTATGGCTACCTGGATTTCCAGGAACTCTACTCCTTGTTCTGCAGCCTTTTTCTTTTCACTGTCCTTTATTGGCCTAGAAGCATTGGCAATATCAATCTCTCCTGCAACAAACTTTTTAAACCCTCCTCCTGTTCCTGATACCCCTACCGCTATATCTATCCCTTTATTTTCCAGTGCAAATTCTTCTACAACAGCATTTGTTATGGGACCTACCGTAGACGAACCGTCTATGGCTATATCAGCATCATTGGTAAACCTGCATGATATAAGAAAAATCATCAACATTGTCAATATCAGCTTTTTCATATCTCCTCCTGTCATATTTCTATCTTGTGTTGTATTTATTCATTAACTTTATGATATCCATATCATCTTTTATGTCATCTATTAGGCTGAACATTTTTTTTCTACTTTCTCCCAATATTTCCTTCTCTTCAGGAGAAAATTTTCCCAGAACATGCCCTACGGTCTCTTCCTTTGACTTTGCCTTTCCAATTCCATATTTTATTCTCACAAATTTCTCACCTACATGCTGAATTAAAGATTTAACACCATTATGTCCTCCCGCTCTTCCCTCTTTCCTTATTTTTATCTTTCCAAAATTCATGTCCATATCATCGTATATCACAAATAAATCTGTTGCCGGATTGATTTTAAAAAATCTTACCGCTTCTCCTACTGACTGCCCACTCAAATTCATAAATGTAAGAGGCTTCTGAAAAAATATCTTTTCCCCTCTGTAAGTAATCTGAACAAATTCTGACTTATACTTCTCTTTTATATCTGTTATCTTATTTTCCTTTAAATATTCATCTATAAATATGAATCCTATATTATGCCTGGTCAGCTTATACTGCTCTCCAGGGTTTCCCAGTCCTACTATCAGTTTCATTTCCTATTTTCTCTCCAATCTTCTTTTTTTATATATAGAGACAGCAGTATTACTACACACGTAATAACTGCTATATTTACTATGAAAGGCAGATACCTGTTTAAAGACAGTATATATCCAGAAAGGAGAGATCCTATGGCATTACCTAAAAAACTCACTGCTGAAGCTACTCCCAGTATCTTCCCCTGTTTTCCTTTATTTTTCTGTGCTATTATACTGTTTCCAAGCGATCTTACCATTTCATATGTCATAGTATATGCTGCCATTAAAAGATAGGAAACAACTCCCAGTTTCAGCCTGAATAATATTATTATCATAAGGAATATGCCGATAAATAACATTATCCTGTATATCTTGACTTCCTTATATTTTTTGAGAAGCCCCCCTAACAGGAATCCAGTCCCCAGGAATGCAACAAGTGAAGAAAACATTACATAAGTCCCTATAGTATCTGAAGAAGCTTTTATATAAAATTTAAGAAAATAGTTTAATGCACTGGCGTAGGAATATATACCTATTCCCGACAGGAATATTATAAAACAGAAAAATTTTGAACTTTCATCCAGTTCGTATATATATTTAAATGTGGAAAACGGATTCTGATTCTTATCCTCCACTTTTTCCCCTTCCGGTTCCTTTCTGACTATTTCCTTCATAAGAACTAATATTAGTATAGAAACCATTACTCCGCAAATAAGCTGTAGACCGAAAGGATATCTCGTATCCCTAAGAGCTGCTATTCCTCCTGCCTTCTGCCCTATTGCTCCGCCTATTATTGCTACAGAACTTATTTTAGCTATATTTTTTGCTTTTTCTTCTTTAAATGATATCTGACTTACATATCCTAAAGCTACTGCATAGGTTCCGCCAGATGCAAAGCCTGCCATTATCCTGGCCATGAACATGACTATAACTGATTCCGAAAATCCGAAGAAAAATTGTGATACTCCATATATTAAGGGCATGAATACGAATATCTTCTTCATTCCGATATTATCTGACAAAGCTCCTAGATATGGAGAAGACAGGAACATGGAACTGCTCATTATAGCCAGGAATACTCCTGATATGCTCCTATCCAGATTTCTAAGCTCTATCAGTCCTGGTGTTGCCGGATGTCCCAGATTATATAGAAATATACAGAAAAACATAAGCAGCATCATTCTGTTTATATTACTTCTGAATACTTCTCCTAATTTTAATTTCTTGTTTTTTCTTTTTTCTCTTATTACTTTTTCCACATTAACTCCTTATAATTTTTTCAATCCTTATTATATCATAATTATAAAAAAAAGAAAATCGGACAAAGTCCGATTCTTAATGTAGATATTATATCTATTCTGCTGCAGCACTCTCTTTCTCATATGCTTCCAAAACAACTCTAGTTAACTCTGATCTTAATTCCAGAGTTATTGGATGAGCTATATCCTTAAACTCTCCATTAGGCATTCTTCTTGAAGGCATTGCAACAAAAAGACCATTCTGTCCTTCTATAATTTTCAATCCATGGACAACAAAGCTTTCTTCAAAAGTAATATCTACATAGGCTTTTAATTTACCGCCTTCCTCAGTACCTTTTCCCAGTCTGAGCCTAACATCTGTAATTTTCATATCTGTCTCCTCGCAATCTAGTCTGTCCCTTACTGTAAGTGTACCTCATTTTTTCCAAAAATCAAGTTATTTTTTTGCTTTTTTTAAATAATATTTAATTTATTATCCTGTATTTTTAATTATTCTATAATTTCAATATAATCCTCAATAAAATCTTTCTTTAAATTCTCTGGCGGTATCTCATTTATCTTTATCCTTATATTTTTACTGAAATATCTTATTTCCAGAATATCTCCTTTTTTTACATTATAAGATGATTTCTTTATATCTCCACCTACCGATATATTCCCATTATCAGCAAGCTCCTTTGCTACTGTCCTTCTTTTTATTATTCTTGTTATTTTTAAAAATTTATCAAGTCTCATCATTTTTCCTTTTATTTCTTATCAGTTATCTTATTCAGTATCTCCTGCATCTGTTCCTTCGGATTCTGCTTATTTTGCTGCAAGTTTTCTGTTTGCCGGTTATTTCCAGTTTCTGCTTTCTTCACATCATTGTTACTGTTTTCATTCTGATTCTGCTGCACTTCAGTTGATATCATTATGTCTTCAGGTTTTATTATCATTCCCAGCATAAGAAGTTCCTTCTGGACTTTATCCAGTTTTTCTTTCTTACTGTAGACGCTTGAAACCAGTTCATCAATTTTTGCAATCTGAATAAGATAATTATTCATAATTTCATCATAACGGCTTGTTTCCATGGTCTTTATCTTTTCTGAAAGCAGTATTTTTTCTTCTTCCGTAATTGAAGTTTTATTTATATTCTGGAGACTGTTATTTTCAAAAATTAATTCTGATACAAGGTTTATGGATTTCCCTTCCAGAATGTCCTTTTTTTCATAAGTTATAACCGTTTTTATTTTTTTATTTTTTTCTAAAACCGAATTTACTGTTAGCTCATTTATATTATAGTCCAGATTATATCCTTTCTCAGTTCCTTTTAAGGTCACTACTGTATTATTGTCCAGTAATATCTCCCCTGTTAAATCTGTATTTTTACCATTTAGTCCTAAAACTTTTACTTTTCCGTCATTTATTGTTATATCAGATATATTAATAGGAATATTTTTAATTTCATCTATTAATTCAGTTGTTTTAAGTGCCTGATTTAAAGACTGTACAATCTCAGTTTTTTTATCCAGAAAGATATATGAGTTTATATTGCTGATATCATTCAGGGAAATTATATTTACTAATTTTTTCAGTTCTTCTGACAAATTGCTTAACATAATTCCTTTATTTGCTTCTATATCTGAAACTGTATATTCCAGTTTCTCTTTTTCATTATTTATCAGACTGACGAGAGGAGTTGCCTCTTTGTTAAGTTCGGATATCTTTTCAATCTTTCCTTTTAAATCTGTCAGAGCCACATAATCTTCTTTCAGCTTATTTGTCTTTTCAATTCCTTCTTTGACCTTATTATTCATAAAATCATCTATCTTTGAATTTAAAGCCGCTATTTCCGTGGTTGAATCTTTTATGTATTCTTCTGAAGTTTTTTCTAATATTTTACCTTTATCTTCCGAGAGATCTATTTTTTCCATAAAGCCGTCTATCAATGTATAAGGTGCCGTATAGACCGTATTCAAATCAAGGTTTTCAAGTTTCATCTCTGAAAGCTTTATTTTAGGAACCAGCCCGAACATACCTGTTCTCTCTAATCCAACTTTCGCTCTCCCCTTTCCGAGGTTCTTACCGTTCACTACAAAGTTATCAAATATCAGTTCATTTGTACTTATTGAATATCTTGAGTTTATAAATTCAGACTTATCCGTACGTGTCATCTGGGAAATTATTATATTCTGAAAGAATACCCCTGCCAGTCCTATACAGATTATTAATAAAAATATAACCAATAAAAACTTTAAGAACTTCATACAGTTCCTCCTTCAACTATTTTAACTGATTCAACAGCCTTCCTGCCGCCAGATAATATGAATTCATGTTATTGTCCCTGATAATCTGATATGTCCTAGCTAAAAATTCTCTTTTCGTCATTCTTATATTCTTTTCTCTTAAGAGCTTGTTCAATCCGTCTATTGTCACCTGTCTTATCTGGGCTGCATCTTCATGTACTTTTTCATCTATGAAAGCGACTATCTTCTGATCTGTTGCATCAAATTTTGTATCAACTGTATCTGATTCAGATGAAGAGCTGTTTTTTGTCCCCGTTGATTTAGTAGTAGTTATTTTCCCTGATGTCCCTGTCCCACCAGTTTCTTTTTTCCCGCTTGATCCTGCATAGGGGTCGCCGGAACTCAGATACGAACACGAAACTGCTGCCATAAATAAGGCTATTATTGCCAGATTTTTCTTCTTCATGCTATTCTCCCTTTTTATTATCTATTTTTTTGGTAATTTTACTGTCTCAGCAGATATCTTATTCAATTTATATTTGTCTGATATCTCCTGCATATAGCTCTGTGTCTTCAGCTGCTTCTCCTGTGCAACTACCTGCGGCTTTATCTGGTTCTTGACTTTATCAAAAGGAACAAATCCCTTGGCATTTCTTTCAAGAACTTTTACTATATAGGATTCATTTTCTACATTTATGATGCTTTTAACTACCTGTCCTGCAGAAACATCTTTTATGGCTTCACTTATAGGACCGTAATTAGCAGACAGCTGTGATAAAGGAATTTCTGTTGTTTCTCCATTAGCATTATCAGGCACATCTGTATATTTTTTTACAAGCTCCGTAAAGTTTCCAGGATTAGCCACCGCTTCCTTTAAGGCATTCTCTGCCTTAGTCTTATCAGCTGCATTGATAATTATGAGCTGTAATCTTACAGTATCTTCCTTTCTTTCAAAACTTGCCTTGTTAGCCTCATAAACCTGTCTCAGCTTATCATCATTCACTTCTACTGTATTAGCCCTTTCCGCTACAGTTATAGAAGCCAGAAGTCCTTCCAAGGCATTATCTACTGCATTTGTATATTTTTTATTCTTATCCAGTTTCTGCGCTTTCCCTTCCAAGGCTATAGCCCTTGTCATTGCTATATTTTTAATGATATTTATCTTCATCTGGTCAAGTTCTTCTTTAGGAACGTCCTTTTCATTAAGGGATGATGCTTCCAGCGTTTTCTGAAGTTCTGTATTTACCTCAGCTTCGTAGACTTTTATTTTTTTATCTTCTGACTGATAGAGGACCGCTCCTGTCTTTCCTCCTCCTTTTCCACAGGATAATGCCATGACACACAGCACTCCGATTACCATTATCTTAATACTTTTTTTCATTCTTCCTCCAACATTATTTTTTAATATTTTTTTTGTCAATATATATTTATTATAAACCACTTACATTAGATTTTTCTATGATTTTATCCTTTTATTTATATCATAATCATAAAAATCTTCAGTTTATTAAAAATATTTCAGCAGACCGGAGTTCTTTATCTTTATATTGCCATTTATCCTGATAGCTTAATATTTTAATAATGTCCTGTTACTTATAAGGACTTTATCCAATATCCTATATCGCTCCCCATTTGAAAAAATAACTGCTTCTTTTTGGATTATCCTGAGTTTTGAATCTTCTGAAAATGATTTCCCCTTATTTTTATCCAGTTCTATTATTATATAGTTTCCGTCTTTTCCTTCAGAATCCTTATCCCCATTATTATTAGTATATATTCTGGTTGCCTCATAGCCTTCTACTTCAAAGCTATCTTTTGAAAGCCCTTTATTTTTTATAGTCCTGTTAAACTCTATTACTGCCATGGAAACTCTGTCACCGTCCTCCACTACTACAGTAATATTCCGAATTCCAAGAGGATAATCCTGCCTTTCTGAACTATCCCTATCCTTGTCTGAGCTTACTGAAATACAGTTTAAACTAAGAAATGTAAATATAAGACCTAATAATATCGTTTTCACCTGAAATCACCTCTTTATCTTAAATTTTTTATAAAATTTATAAATTCTTTCTTATCAGTTTCCATTGTTATGAAAGTTTCTTCCATATTATTCCTTTTATTTATTCCTTCTTCAAAGGCTGTTCTTTTAGTTATATTTCTGAAATTCAGATTTTCTCTTAGCAAGTCTATCTTTTCCTGACTTTCCGCTTCAATAAAATTCAGTTCAAAAGTTTCTTTTTTCTCCTCCAGTCTCTGAATCCTGTTCTGTTCAGCAAAAATCTTAAATCTGACACTTAAAATAAACTTTTTCATAGTTTCGGGAATCTTTCCAAACCGGTCCATAACTTCCTCTGTCAGTTCATTCAGTTCCTGATAGTCTTCTATCATAGCAAACCTCTTATATATATTTAACCTTTCTTCCGTCTGGATATATTCCTGAGGAATATATCCTTTTTCCTTTACAAGAATTTCCACATTTTCTATTTTCTCAGAAATTTCCCCCTTCTGCTTTTTTATCTCATCATTCAGCATTTTGATATATAGGTCGTATCCAAATGTCTCTATTGTTCCGTGCTGCTTTTCTCCCAGAATTTCTCCTGCTCCCCTTATCTTAAGGTCCTCCATGGAAATCTGAAATCCACCTGATTTTATACCTTCAACTTTATACATACTTTCTTCCTTCTGTTTCCCCTTAGCTGTCACATTTTTTGTTTTTAGAAGATAGCAATATCCCTGCCTGTTACTTCTTCCTACACGTCCTCGAAGCTGATATACTTGAGAAAGTCCAAGTCCGGTAAAATTTTCGATAAGGATTGTGTTGGCATTTGACACATCTATCCCATTTTCTATAATAGTAGATGCCATAAGTATGTCAAATTCCCCTTCTTCAAATCTTCTCAGCTTCTCCTTTATCTCTTTAGGGGGAAGCTGGCCATGTATAAATTCCATCTTTACAAATTCAGGAAGTATTCCTTTAAGTTCATTCATCTTCCCTTTCATATTTCTTACATCGTTATAAATATAGAAAACCTGACCATCCCTTGACAGTTCTTTCAGTATTGCCATTTTCACCTTTTCTTTTTCCCAATCTATGACCTCAGTTATTATAGGAAGCCTGTTTACCGGTGGCGTATCAATTACAGATATCTCCCTTATTCCAAGTAAAGCCAGATTCAGTGTTCTGGGTATAGGGGTTGCCGTGAGAGTCAGTATATCTACTTTTTGTCTTTTCTGTTTTATAGTTTCCTTAGCTTTCACACCGAATTTCTGTTCTTCGTCTATTATAAGAAGTCCTAGCCTGTTAAATTCAACATCATCACTTAATAACCTGTGAGTACCTATTACCATGTCAGTTGTCCCGTTTTTTATGCCTTTCAATATATCTTTAGATTTTCCCTGGGTCAGACGGGACAGATTCTCGATAGAAACCGGATAATTTTCGTATCTTTGCCTGAACCTCTTGAAATGCTGCTCTGCAAGAACGGTAGTAGGGGCTATCATAGCCACCTGTTTTCCATTTTCTATCGCTTTAAAGGCTGCCCTCATGGCAACTTCTGTTTTCCCGTATCCTACATCGCCACATATAATCCTGTCCATGATGCGGGGTCCTTCCATATCATTTTTGACATCTCTTATAGCTTTTATCTGATCTTCAGTCTCTTCAAAGGGAAATTCAGCCTCAAACTCTTCCTGCCAGACAGTATCCTTTCCATAGACAAATCCGTTCTGACTTTCCCTTTTAGCCTGTATTTCTACTAATTCTCCGGCAAATTTTATAATCTCTTCTTCCAGTTTCTGCTTTTTCCGTTTAAATCCCCTCGTCCCAAGCTTATAAAGTTTAGGTTCTTCTCCATAAGATACATATTTTTCAAGCCTGTCCAATTTTTCCACCGGAATATACAGGATATCCTCATCTGCATATTTTATTTTCAGATAATCCCTTTCATCCAGAGTTTCTATTCCCTGATACAGCCCTACTCCATATTGGACATGTATTACATAGTCCCCGGCAAGTATCTGGTTCACTTTCTTATATTTTATACCTTTTTTTGA
>CAYYAV010000009.1:0-18335 GCA_964469865.1 uncultured Fusobacteriales bacterium
ACTTTTTTCTTCATAAACTCCTTTTAACAGACGGGATTCTTCACCCGTCTGTTTTTTTGTCTGAACTGTCAGAAATCTTTCTTTTTTTATTATTTTTTTGTCACAATATGTATTATTTCACAATATTAACATTCCCTTTTGTTGATAATTCAGAGTTGATTTCAGTAATTGTTCTTAATTTTTTTCTTACAACTAGGGCAACGTATTTACCGAAGGATTAAATAATAAAGTAAAAGAAATAAAAAAACATCTTGCTGAATAAAAAATCCGACAATCTAAAAAACTAATTTAACTTAGAATTTGTTAGTATTATCGAATTTCTCAGTTTTTTTTCCTGACATAGAATGATTTTTTGAATTTAACTACCTTTTCTTCTTTGCTCTTCCTATTCCTCCAAGACCAGGTATTCCTCCGCTATTGAACATCTTCATCATCTGCTTCATCTGCTCGAATTGTTTAATCAGTCTATTTATATCATTTACAGTAACTCCGCTTCCCTTGGCAATTCTAGTTTTTCTGCTTCCATTGAGTATCTTAGGATTCCTTCTTTCTTCCACTGTCATAGAAAAAATAATACCTTCCACCTTCTTCATCTCTTTTTCAGCCATTCCCAAATCAACAGAACTTGTATCAATTCCTGGAATCATTTTCATAATTCCTGCAATGGAGCCCATTTTTCTTATCATCTTAAACTGGCTTAAAAAATCTTCAAAATCAAACTGATTTTTTCTGAATTTTTCTTCCATCTTCTTAGCTTCTTTTTCATCTATAGCTTCTTGAGCTTTTTCAACAAGAGATACGACATCTCCCATTCCCAGTATTCTTGAAGCAAGCCTATCAGGATGAAATGGAGCTATATCATCCATTTTTTCCCCTTCACTTATAAACTTTATAGGCTTTCCCGCCACTTCTTTTACAGATAGTGCCGCTCCACCACGGGTATCTCCATCTAGCTTCGTCAAAACTACTCCTGTAATATCCAGCTGTTCATTAAATGTCTTTGCTACATTTACAGCATCCTGTCCTGTCATCCCGTCTACAACCAGTAATATCTCGTGAGGATTAAAACTTCCCTTGACATCTCTCAACTCCTTCATAAGCTGGTCATCTATATGCAGCCGCCCGGCCGTATCCATTATTACATAAGTTGCATTTATCTTTAATGCCTCTTCCAGCCCCTGCTTACATATATTCAGTACATCCGAACTGTCTTCGATTGTAAATACAGGAACTTTTACCTGCTCTCCCAGTACCATCAGCTGCTTTTTTGCAGCAGGTCTATAAACATCTGCACCTATCATGAAAGGGCTTTCCCCTTTAGATTTTAAATATTTTGAAAGTTTTCCTGCAAAAGTTGTCTTACCTGCACCCTGCAATCCTGCCAGCATTACTATAGTAGGGTTTTTATGAGCTTTTGCTATTTGGACATTTGTACCTCCTAGAACTTCCACCAGTTCATCATTTACAATCTTTATAAACTGCTGGGTAGGATTAACTCCCGAAATTACTTCTTCTCCAAGAGCTTTATCTCTTATCTTTGCAACAAAATTCTTAGCAACTCCGTAATTTACATCGGCTTCAAGCAGGGCAAGCCTTACTTCCCTTAACGCCTCTTTCATATTGGCTTCTGTCAGCTTTCCTTGTCCACTAACTTTCTTAAATATATCCTTGAATCTGTCACCTAAACTATTAAACATCTATTAATACACCTCATTATATTCAAAATCTTCTATTATTCTTTCTAAATTTTCCATCGTAAAATTATTTCTTAATTTCCCGAGTTTTTCTTTCAGTTCCTTTTCCCTTTTAAATATTCCTAATTTATCCTCATATTTATCCAACTGTCTGAATCCTCTTTTTATATTATCGAAAACTGCCTGTCTTGTCACATCATATTTATCAGCAATTTCACTAAGAGAACTGTTCTCTTCCAGATAGAGTTCCAGATATTCTTTCTGTTTTTTAGAAAAAAGTTCACAATAATATGAGAAAAGAATAGAATATTTTAAAAAATCATCTAATTTATCCATAATACTCCTATTATATAAAAATTTCATATCTGCTGTCAAATTTATATTTCCCGGCTATTTTTCAGATTTTACCAGAAATCTGTCTTCTGACACATCATATATTCCTCTTGCGGTTATCCTTAACTCAGGAATAACAGGAAGTGCCATAAAGGAGAGATTTATAAAGGGATCTATCTTTTCATTTATTCCCATTTTTCTCGAATACTTTATCATTTCTTTCAGCTTTTCATTAACTTCTTCATGTGGTCTGTCACTTATGAGTCCCATTATTACAAGAGGTAGTGTGTATACTATTTTTCCTCTCTCCACTATTGTATATCCACCCTGAACCCTTATGAGCTCATCTACTGCCAGCTTCATATCCCTGTCATTATCTCCGGCAACTACTATATTATGTGAATCATGTGCTACCGTAGAGGCGATTGCACCATTCCTTATCCCAAAACCCTTTAATATTCCTACTCCTATTTTTCCTGTATTATTATGCCTCTCTATAACAGCTATCTTATTATATATACAGTCAGGAATAAAGATATTATTTACTACAGGACCCTCTTCTATCAGCTTCTCAGTTACTATCTGTCCTGGAATAACGTTTATTATCGGAAATTTCTTCTCTCCGATATTTAACACTAGACTTTCTTCAGTAAAATTCTTTACTTTTACTGTATTCTTAAGATGTTCGGGGCATGTGACATGTCCTTCATTTTCAATTATTTTCTCAATATTTTCTCCATTGAAATAAACACTATGGACATCAACTTTTTCAAAGTCATTCAATATTACAAAATCAGCTTTGTATCCCGGAGAAATAGCTCCCATGATTTTTCCCTTACCTATACATTGTGTACTTTGAATTGTAGCCATTTTATAAGCCTTCACAGGACTTATTCCCAGTTCTATGGCTCTTCTTATGTTATGACTTATGTGTCCTTCTATTTTTATATCTTCTATATGCTTATCATCTGTACAGAAGCAGTATCTTCCTGTATCTGCATTTTCCCTTACGATTCCTTTCACTATGGCTTCAAGATTTTTTGCTGCACTTCCTTCTCTTATGAAAACATACATTCCTCTTTCAACTTCCTTCTTTGCATATTCATAAGTAAATGCTTCATGATCCGTTCTTATTCCTGCAAGTGCATATGCCGTCAGATCATCATCACATAGGAGGGGGGCATGTCCGTCAATATTTCTTTCGCTGAAAAGACGGAGTTTTTTCATCATGCTGTCATCAGCCGTTATTACTGCCCTTGTATCCATGACTTCAGCCAATCCTAGTACTCTACTATTTTCCAGATATCTCCTCATATCTTCAGCATGAAGTGTAAAACCACTGTCTTCAAAAGAAGTAGCAGGGACACAGGAAGGAAGCATGATAAAAACATTTCCGGGTGCTTTCTCTGTCTGATTTAAGATATAGTCTATACCGTCTTTTCCAGAAACATTGGCAGCCTCGTGGGGATCTACTATAAAGGTTACTGTCCCTGATCTTACCGCTTCTTTCAAAAACTCCTTAGGTTCTACCATAGTTGATTCCAGATGGAGATGGCTGTCAACAAATCCGGGTACCACATATTTCCCTGTCAAATCTATCTCTTCAAGACCCGAATATTTCCCAATTCCAACTATCAGTCCACCGGAAATGGCAATATCTCCTTCTATTATCTCTTCGGTAAAGACATTAAATATTTTCCCATTTTTAAATACTTTTTCAGCTACCTTTTCTTTTCTTGCCATTTTTGATAAATCTGAATACTTATTATAATCCATATTATTCCCCTTTGTATATTTATATTATTACTAGTTACCTTTTATGCAATTATATATATATTATTATGTCGATTTTCTAAAGTCCTCTGCTCTGATCCATTCATTTTCTTTTCCTTTAGTATAATTTTCTATGAATTTTTCCTTAAATTCTTTAAACCTTCCTTCAATTATAGCTTCTCTTGCATCATCCATAAGCTTAATAAGAAAGTACAGGTTATGATATGTGGCAAGTCTCTGTCCTAATATCTCCCCTGCTTTAAACAGATGTCTTATATATGCTCTAGTATAATTTCTGCATACATAGCATCCACATTCATCCAGAGGTCTTCTATCCCTTGAATAAGATGCATTTTTTATTACAAGACGTCCATATTTCGTGAAAACTGTTCCATGTCTTCCTATCCTCGTAGGATGGACACAGTCCATCATATCTATTCCATTTTCTACAGCCTCAAGCATATCAAGAGGTTCCCCTACCCCCATTAGATATCTAGGCTTATTTTCAGGAAGCTTAGGTCCTATATGGGCTAATATCCTATACATATCTTCCCTTGGTTCTCCTACAGCAAGACCACCTATTGCATATCCTGAAAAATCATTATCATATTCTTTTAACTCTTCAAGACTCTTATCTCTTAAATCTTCATATATTCCTCCTTGAACTATGGCAAAGAGTCCCTGTCTTTCTTTATTTATATTAGCATCTATACATCTTTTTGCCCATCGTGTCGTACGTTCTATAGAAGGAAGCAGATATTCTCTAGAAGATAATCCTGGAGGACATTCATCCAAGACCATCATTATGTCACTTCCCAGATTGTTCTGTATTTCTATAGATTTTTCAGGTGTAAGGAAATGCCTTGATCCATCTATGTGGGACCTGAAATGCACCCCTTCTTCTTCTATTTTCCTAAGATCTCCCAGACTGAATACTTGAAATCCTCCACTATCTGTAAGAATAGGTCTTCCCCAGTTCATAAACTTATGAAGCCCTCCCAGATCATTTATCAGTCTGTCTCCAGGTCTTAAATACAGATGATACGTATTACCTAGAATAATCTGAGAATTAATTTTTTCCAGTTCTTCCCTCGTCATAGTCTTTACAGTTGCCTGAGTTCCTACCGGCATAAATACAGGCGTCTTTATTTTCCCATGGTGAGTTTCTATTTCTCCTGCTCTGGCATTTCCATCACAGTGTTCTTTTTTAAATTTTATCGGATTCATTTTCTTTTTTATCAAGTTTCCTTCCTATTTTTTTATAATATCGAGTATATCCTTCATGGACATTAAATTATTTGAAAGCCTGTCAAAATCTTCCCTTTTTCTTATCATTATTCCAAAATGGATAAGACAAAGCCTATTTCCATTTTCTTTAATATAGTTAGTATTTACATTGACAATTTCCATCTTATATTCATTCAGTATTCTTATGACATCCAGTAACAGTCCTGATCTGTCATATGTTTTCAGAGTAAAGTTATATTGATATTTTGTATTATTGGAGCTAACCGCTTCCTCATCCCAGTAAACTTCAACTTCTCTGTCGGGTTCATGTTTCATCAGGGAATGAAAATTCTCACAGTCAGCCCTATGTATAGCTATCCCCCTACCCCTAGTCACATATCCTCTTATTTTATCTCCTGGCAAAGGACTGCAGCATTTTGCAAAACGGTACATAGTATTTTCAGTTCCTGATATTTTTACTCCACCGTGACTGCTTTCTTTCTTCTTATTTCCTTTTTCAGTTTCTTCTTCCAAAACCTGTTCAATATCTTTCTCTTCCTTTACTTCAAATTTCTTCATGAAACCGTCTAAAGAGAGATCCCCTGTGGCAAATTTATAACATAGCATTGCAAGCGTTCCTACATTAAACTTCTTCATGTATAGAAACACCCTTTCATCTTCTTCAAGGTCTTTAAACTTTATCCCTAGCTTTTCAAATTCCTTTTCAAGAATCTGTTCCCCTTCCTTACTTTTTTCCTCAAATTCCTTATCTTTAAACCATTTTCTTATCTTAGCCTTGGAACTGCTATTATTTACCATATTAATCCAGTCTTTTCCCGGACCTTTTGTATTCTTGGAAGTAAGTATTTCAACCTTATCTGCATTTTCCAGTATCTGATCCAGCTGAACTATCTTTTCATTCACTTTGGCACCTATTGTCCTATATCCTATCTGAGTGTGGACCTGGAATGCAAAATCAAGTGCTGTAGAACCATTCTGTAATTCTACTACATCTCCCTTTGGAGTAAATACGAAGATAGTCTGATTCAATAGCGTGTCTGTAACTTTTTGGGCAAAATTTTCAGGATTTTCTACATTGGTTTCAATTATCCTTTTTACTGCAGCATAATATTCCTCATTTTTTGACCTTGATTTTTTCTCCTTATATTTCCAGTGAGCCGCAACTCCTTCTTCTGCTATCCTGTGCATATCATGAGTTCTTATCTGGATTTCCACATTCTGATCATTAGGTCCTTTTACTGTTGTATGTATAGACTGATATCCATTGGATTTTGGAACAGCAATATAGTCCTTGAATCTCCCTGATACCGGAATAAATAAATTGTGTATTATTCCAAGTACATTGTAACATTCCACTTCCTTGTCAACAATTATCCTTATTGCTATTAGGTCATTCAGGTCTGCAAACTTTTTTTCCTTTTCTATCATCTTTCTATAGATACTATAAAGATGTTTAGCTCTTCCTGTAACTTCCCCTTCTATTTTCTGTTTTTCCAGCTCATTTATTATTTTTTCTATTATCCTGGAAGTATACTGTTCCCTCTCTACTCTCTTGGAATTCACAAGTTCTCTTATTTCCTTATATTCCTTAGGATACAGATATCTGAAACTTATATCTTCCAATTCCCATTTTATTTTTGCCATTCCGATTCTATGGGCAATAGGTGCATATATTTCTAAAGTTTCTTTTGACTTAATAATCTGCTTTTCAGGAGTCATATATTTCAAAGTTCTCATATTATGAAGCCTGTCAGCAAGCTTTATTATCACTACTCTTATATCTTCAGACATAGCAACAACCATTTTTCTTATATTTTCTATTTTTTTGCTGTCAGTCCTAGGAAGATTTCTGAGTTTTGTTACTCCATCAACAAGCTTTCTCACATCTTTTCCAAAAGTATACTCTATATCTGGAAGCGTTATGAGGGTATCTTCTACTACATCATGAAGTATCCCGGCAACAACAGTATCAGTATCCATCTTCATATCAACAAGTATTTCTGCTACTTCGACCGGATGAAGTATATAGTCTTCCCCACTTCTTCTCTTCTGACCTATATGGGACTCATTAGCTAATATATAGGCTTCTGAAATTTTATTTAAATCAATATCTAGTCTGTTATCCTTTATTTTATCCAGTAATCTTTGAAGTAATTCTGTATGATTTTTCATGTGACCTCTCTCCTTTTACCATAGTTTACATTACTAAAAACGAGGGCCTATCTGCCCCCTCATTTTAGGAATTGCTAATATTGAAGTTGAGAATAGACACTGTAATTTTTTAAAAGCTCTCTTCCGTTTAATTCCACTAACTCAATGAGGAAAGCTAATTCATATACTTCAGCTCCTAATTTTTTTACCAGCTTGACCATAGCTCCGGCAGTACCACCTGTAGCCAGTAGGTCATCAACTATTAAAACTTTTGCCCCTTTTTTGAAGGCATCTTTATGAACTTCTATGCTGTTTTTTCCATATTCAAGTTCATATTCAACTGCTATTACTTCTGCCGGCAGTTTCCCCGGTTTTCTCGCAGGCACAAATCCTGCTCCTATGTTATAGGCAATGGCTGCTCCGAAAATAAATCCTCTGGCATCTGCCCCTAGGACATAGTCAATTCCTTTATCAGTATATCTTTCAGTAAAATCTTTTATAATAGTATGAAGAGCTGCTTTATCTTTTAAAGCTGTTGTAATATCTCTAAATATTATTCCTTTTTCAGGAAAATCAGGAATACTCCTTATCATTTCCTCTATCATTTTTTTATCTTCAATTTTCATTTTTCCTCCTACTTGTCCCATAATAATCCTAAATATGGGGTAATTTCTTCTTTATTTAGCAACTGTTTCAGCTGTTCCTTTATATTCGGGTATAATTTTATCTCCTCTATCTCCTCTTTAGTAATAAATCTTAAATCCATAAGGTTTTTTTCATTTCCTATTCTCATATCCTCTATTGAATTTTTCAATACTCTTACCTGAAAATATAAATTTATCACATGCTTTTGTTTGTCAGGTGCTATCGTTTCAGATAAAAACAGGAACTTATCAACATCTATGTCTAAATTTGTTTCTTCCTTATATTCTCTGATTAGGGCTTCTGCTGTACTTTCTCCCCAGTCTACTCCACCCCCCGGAACAAGCCAGTATCTTTTGTTCTTTTTTAAATGCTCTATAAGCAGTATCCTGTCATTTTCTATTAATATTCCGGCTACTCTTACCCTGGGTTTAAGGATTTCCTCCATTATTTTTCTCCTCATTATTATTTTCCGTAATTATTACTCTTATTTTTTCTATCCTTTTGTTATTTATGTCCATAACTTTCAATATAAATCCATTTCCTTTCACCTGATCATAAAGCTCAGCTACTTTTCCCAGCTCATCCTGTACATAACCTGAAACGGTATCATATTCTTCAGAAATAGGTATATTTATAGACAGTTCGTCATTCAGTTCCTCTATTAATGTATCTCCTCTAATATCATATATTGTTTCCCTTATCTGCTGTATGCTTTCCTCTTCCTGATCAAATTCATCCCTTATTTCTCCCACTATTTCCTCCAGAAGATCCTCGATTGTTATAATACCTAAAGTCCCTCCGTATTCATCTATAATTATTGCCATATGTATCTGTTTACGTTTAAATTCCTCAAGGAGTTCTACCAAAGTCTTTGTAGCAGGAATAAAATATGCTTCCTTTATAAGATCCCTTATTCTTATGTCTGAATCTCTTTCCTTATTATATTTAAACAGGTCTTTCATATGGAGTATCCCTATAATCTTATCTATCGTTTCGTTATAGACAGGTATTCTTGAAAATTCCTGTTCCAAAATTTCATCCCATACTTCCCCCAAGGTTCTTTCCATATCCAAAGCAAATACCATTGTCCTCGGAGTCAAGATTTCTTTTACAGTAGTATCTGAAAACTCAAATATACTGTGTATCATTTCTTTTTCTCCTTCTTCTATAACTCCACTTTCAGTTCCCTCTTTTACAAAGATTTTTATATCTTCTTCTGTTATTTCAAACATTTTTTCCTCAAGTCTTACTTTAAAAATTTTTAGAATAAATTTTGAAATCTCTATAAATATAAGAATAAAAGGTCTCAGAACTATTCTTGCCGCATTTAATGGTACAATCAGTGCAGCAGAAAGTTTAAATACATTGTTTTTAGCATATACTCTAGGTATAATCTCTGTAAATATGAGCATGAGAGCTCCCATAATTACAAAGACTACGGACATGTAGACATATCTGTTAAATATTCCTTTTAAGTCTGATAGATAATAATTTTCCAGTAACAGGGCTGTTATAGATATTAGCAGTAAATAGGAAACTGTTTTCCCGAATAGAAGTGTAGCCAATAATTCATTGGGATTTTTAAGCCATAAATTTAGTAGTATTACTTCCTTTTTATTTTTCTTTTTCGCATCTCCCATGTGTATTCTTCTTAAAGAGGATAAAGCTGTTTCTGCTGCCGAAAAAAATGCTGAACAAAAAAGTAAAATTAATAACAGAATCATCTTTATCCAGGTCTTATGCTCAACCAAATTATATTACACCTTCCTTTGTTATTCTATAATAACTAATACCTGTCCTTTTTTTATTGCTTCTCCGTCTTTTATAAATATTTTCTTTATTTTCCCTGAAACCGGAGATTTTACCTCATTCATAAGCTTCATTGCTTCAACTATACATAAAGTCTGCCCTTCTGTAACATTGTCCCCTTCCTTTATAAACGGATCAGAAGTTGGAGATGGTGCTATATAGAATGTCCCTACCATTGGAGATTCTACTTTTGTTCCACTTATTTCTTCATCTTTATTTGTTGAAACTGAATTTGCAGAAACTTCTACAGGCTTTTCAGATACAGTATCCTGTACAGGCACTGTCCCTGGCGTGATTCCACTGTTATAAAAAACAGGTTTTCTTTCCTTTTCTTTTTTTATCAGCTGAATTTCAAAATTGCCATCTTCATATTTTACTGCGTCTATTTTATTTTCATTCATATTTTCTGCCAGTTCCCTTATAAACTTTATCTTGTCCTTCATTAAATTCTTCCTCCTGCTATTATTCAGTCATTTTATATTTAGTTATATTATATATTCTTTTTTATTTTTTTTCCACATTTCTTTTATAAGATTTTAAAGTATTTTTTACTAAGCTTGCTATTGTCATAGGCCCTACTCCTCCGGGAACAGGAGTTATAAAGGAAGATTTAGGGGCTATTTCATCATAATCCGTGTCTCCACAAAGTTTTCCGTCTACCCGGTTTATTCCCACATCTATTACAACAGCTCCATTTTTTACATCTTTTCCTTTTACTAATTTTGGAACTCCTGTAGCAGCTACAATTATATCAGCATTCTTCAATTTATCACCCAGATTTTTTGTTTTGGAATTACAGACCTGTACCGTTGCCCCTTTCTGGATCATCATAAGTGCCATAGGTTTCCCTACTATGTTGCTTCTTCCTACTATTACAACGTCTTTTCCAGAAATATCTATATTATATTCTTCCAGAAGCTGCATTATTCCATATGGAGTACATGACAGAAATCCTGTATCGTCACCAATTACCATCTTACCTATATTTTCAACATGAAATCCGTCTACATCCTTTTTGGGACTTATAGAATCTATTATTTTCAGCTCATTAATATGTTTAGGTAGAGGAAGCTGAACCAAAATACCATCTATTCTCTCATTCTCATTTAGTTTTTCTATCTCTCTTATGAGATTTTCTTCAGATATGCTTTCTTCCAGTCTTACTGTTTCAGAATAGAACCCTACATTTTCACATGCCCTGATTTTATTTCTTACATATACCTGGGATGCCGGATTTTCCCCTACTATTATTACTGCTAATCCTGCTGCTCTTCCTGATTCTTTCCTTATTTTTTTATGTTCTTCATTAATTTCATCTAAAACTTTCTGAGAAAAGTTTTTTCCGTCTATTATAACCATTATTTTTCCTCCTTGTCAGTCAGATTAAGTCTCCAGAAATTAAGCTCCTGAAGCTTTGCAGAAATATCTATATTTACTACTGCAGTATTTTCTGATAATTCCAGTTTATATGTCGTCATATTGAGTATTGCCTTTATCCCACCCGATACTAGGACCTCTGCCACTATCTGAGCCTGCTCCTTTATTACCGCTAAAATTGCCGTTTCTATTTTTTCCGGATAATTTTCTATAAATTCTGCTATTTGAGAAATATCACCTATTTTCAGATTAAGATTTCCTCCAACTTTCTTTCCTATCTTTTTCGTATCCCTGTCAAAAACTCCTACAATCTTAAATCCTTTACCTAATACCTTACTATTTGTAGTAATCATTTCTCCCATTTTTCCATGCCCGATTATTATTACATTGGTCACCTTATTTATACCAAGTATATCTTCTATAATCTCTATGAGTTTATCAATATCGTATCCTTTACCTCTTACTCCGAATTCTCCAAAGGTCGATAAATCTTTCCTGACTTGAGCAGAAGTGGTATTCATTATTTTTGACAATTCTATGGAGTTTATATTTTCCTCGTATTTTCTCACTTCCTTTAAAATTGATAAATATTCTGTTAGTCTTTGTATTACCCTGTCAGAAATTTCAACATTCTTATACTTCATTTTGCCTCCTTCAATTTAAAATTAATGTATACTGTGTCTACCTAATTTCTATTGAGCCGGGAAAAATTCATACTAACCTTTCACCGATGGAAATTTTTCTTCCATTTATTATATCTATCCCTGTCTGATTTTTTTTCCCCTGAAATTTAACTTCTAATAATATTATACCACCATTTTCTGTTTTTATGACAGGTCCTTTTTTATTTATTATTTCTACTACTTCTCCATTCTGCCCAGAGTATGTCTTTTCAAGCTTTTCAGCCCTATAAATTTTTATTATTTCCTTATTTTCATTAAAAGTATATGCTCCTGGAAAAGGATTTAATCCTCTTATCTTATTGTATATATTTTCCTTGGTCTCATTCCAATCTATTTTTGACTGTTCCTTACTTATAGGCTTTACAAAACTAGCCTTTGTATTATCCTGCTTTTCTGCAGTTACATTATTTTCTTCTATGAGTTTCAATACCTTTCCCAACCCGACAGCACCCAGTTCCTTTAATTTGTCATGAAGTGTTCCTAAAGTATCTTCTTCTGTGATTTCACAGTATTCTTTTAATATGATATCTCCTGCATCGAGTTCTTCTTCAATATACATTATGCTTATCCCGCTTATGACATCACCATTCAATATGGCAGAATGAATAGGGGAAGCTCCTCTGTATTTAGGTAATAATGAAGAATGTACGTTTATTATTCCATATCTGGGGATATCTATTATTTCCTTTGGAATAATCTTACCGTAGGCTACTACTATTATCAAATCAGGATTTATCTTCTTAATCTTATCTATAAGTTCCTTATCTTTTAATTTTTTAGGCTGTATAACTTCAATATTCATATCAAGCCCAAACTGCTTTACTGGCGAGTATATAATCTTATTCCCTCTTGCATTGGGTTTATCTTCCTTAGTAAAGATTAGTTTAAGTTCTGTATCTTTATATACTTTTTTCAGACTTGGTATAGCAAATTCTGGAGTTCCCATAAAAATTGTCTTCAAGATTATTCCTCCTATACATCTTCTCTGTATGTTTTCCCTTTTTCAAAGTCTCTTTTCAGTACTTCCAGTTTTTTTATGACAAGTCTCCTGTTCATTGGAGATAACCTATCTATGAAAAGGACTCCTTCAATATGGTCGAATTCATGTTGGAAAGCTCTTGACCACATTCCGCTAAGGTCTTCTATAACTTCTTCTCCTCTTTCATTCTGATATCTTACTTTTATTTTGTCCGGCCTGCTTACCTTTTTATAGATCATCGGTATGCTTAAGCATCCTTCCTCATACTCCACAATTTCTTCTCCAAATTCGAGTATTTCGGGATTGATAATCCTTTTAACATTACCATCTACTTCAAGTACAAAAAAACGTTCCGATATTTCTACCTGATTGGCAGCTAGTCCTATTCCATTAGCTTTCCTCATAATTTTAATCATCTCATCCAGTTTTTCTCTCAGAGATTCATCTATATTCTTTACTTCCAGGGACTTTTTCCTTAATACAGGATGCCCATATAATACTATCTTCATTTATTCTCCAATCTTATAGTAAATTTAAAGGATCCACATCTATGCTTATCCTTATTCTTTTTTCTTTATATTCCTCTACTGTACTTCTTATTATGTTTTTTATCTTTGTAATATTTTTTCTATTAAATTTCATGAATATCTGGTATCTGAAACGTCCATTCATTTTATATATGGGAGCTTTAAAAGGAGCCGACATCATTTCATTTTCTTTTATATTTATAGCTTTTCTTATCTTATCTTCCAGCTTATTATATAACAGCCTTGCTTTATTCTCCAGCCCATTTTCCTCATCCGAAGAAAGGATTACTATTATCAATCTTCCAAAAGGAGGATAATTGAACATCTTTCTTACTTCCATTTCCTTTTCATAATATCCTTCATAATCTGATTTTACAGTCCTTCTTATTAATTCATTTTCTCCGTTAAAAGTCTGAATGATAACTTCTCCGTTCTTATTACCTCTTCCGGCTCTCCCTGCTGACTGGGTTAAAAGCTGAAAAGTTTTTTCTCCTGCCCTGAAGTCAGGGAAATTCAGTATTATATCAGAGTTTATTATTCCTACCAATGTAACATCCGGAAAATGAAATCCTTTAGCTATTATCTGTGTTCCAAGCATTATGTCATATTTATGATTTTTAAAATCATTATATATATCCTCATAGTCTTTCTTAGTTTTCACACTTTCTGAATCAATTCTTACTATCCTGGCTTCAGGAAAATATTTATCAAGTTCCATTTCAATCTTTTCTGTTCCTGTCCCTATCTGGATTAACTTATCACTCCCACAGTTATCACATTTTTTTGTAAATGGTTTTTCATACCCGCAGTAGTTACATTTAAGCCTGTTATCTTTCCTATAATAACTTAAAGATATGCTGCAGTTGGGACAGATAGGCGTATATCCACAGTCTCTGCATTTTATCAGACTTGAAAATGCTTTCCTGTTTAATATTAGCAGTATCTGTTCTCGTTTTTTCAGGACATCTGACATTTTTTCCAGAAGTTCTTCAGAAAAATTTCCGTGTACTTCATTCAAATCAATAATCTTATGCTCGGGGAGACTAGCTTTATTAAATCTTTCCCTTAATTCAATCAGTTCCAGATCCCCTGATTTAGCCTGATAGTAAGATTCAAAGGAAGGTGTGGCAGACCCAAGTATTACTTTTGTCCCGTCTTCCAGAAGTGCCCTTTTTACTCCTACATTTTTTACATGATACCTTGGATTATTATCCTGTTTATAAGTATTTTCATGTTCTTCATCAATTATGATATACTTCAGGTTCTGAACTGGAGCAAATATTGCAGATCTTGCCCCGATCACAATCTTCTTATCTCCATTTCTTATATATGCCCATTCTTTCCTTTTTTCCAAATCTGACAGTTTGCTATGCAATATCGCCACAGAATCTGCGAACAGCCTTTCCAGTCTTTCCGTCATCTGAGCGGTAAGAGATATTTCAGGCACAAGAAATATACTGCCTTTCCCTTCTTCCAGAGCACTTCTGATCAGATTCATATATATTTCAGTCTTTCCTGATCCTGTTATCCCTTTTAACAGAAAGAACTTCTTGTCATTTTCTTTTATATCATTTACAGCTCTTTCCTGTTCCTCATTTAAAATTACGTTATCTTCCAGTATTTTTCCTTTTATTGGTTCTACATTCTTTTTTCCTTCATTTAAGATTAACTTTTTTTCTATGAATATAGCCTTTTCCTTTTCTGCCATCTGTAATATGTCCTTAGAAAATTTCTTATTTAGGGTTGCCATTGTTACTTCCCTTTTTTTCTTCATATATTCGTTAAATTTCTCTATTTCTCTTTTATTCTCCTGACTTCCAACAGATAAATTCCTATGTTTATTTCCTCTTTCACTTAAATCCTTTAAATATAGGACTCTTATAGAATAATTAAGTTTGAGTATCCCAGGATAGACTGTCCTTATTACGTTATAATAGTCACTTAGATAATAGTCCTTCATCCATTTTATGAGATCTATCAGAGGAGATGGTATGGACAGGATAGGGGCTCTGTCTACTATATATTTTATTTTTGAAAGTTCAACCTTGACATCTTCCTCTTCATTTTCTTTTATTATCAGTCCTAGTCTGTTTCTATTTATAAAATTGACGATACACCATTCACCAGCATCATATTTTATATCTGATTTATATGTATATATATTTTTACTGTTTTCCACATATATTTCATAATAGTACATTGGCATTCCCCTATTTATTCATTTTATTCAAATTATTCCAAATTTATCCTTATTTCAGTATCTTTTGTCAGATTTGTTCCAGGCATCGGGTACTGGCTTTCTACTTTTCCGCTTCCATTTATCTTGTATTTTGGGAATCTTTTCTGAGGATATATGGATAGAAGTTCCCTCAGACTAAGTCCTGTAATATCCGGCATTACTCCATTATTGAATTCAGACGCTATTTTGCTAAGATCTTTTCTTACTGCTATGGAATTTATCTGTTTAGAGGTCTTTTCCTTCTGGTTCTGAACTATTCCTTCAGGATTGATTCCTTTATATTTTATAAGCTTTTCCAATACAGACTTTGCGGGCGGCAATGCCACTGCAGCTCCGTAGTACGCTCCCTGAGGTTCATTCACCGTAATAAGTATGGCGTATTTAGGCTTATCTACAGGGAAAAACGCAAAAAACGAACTGAAATATTTTCCTGCTTCATATCCTCGATTCCCTGATTTTTGAGCTGTTCCTGTTTTACCCCCTATTCTATACCCCGGTATTCTGACTCCTCTACCAGTCCCTTTTGTTACAACTGCTTCCATATACTGTCTGTTCAGTCTGGAAGCTTCTTCACTGAATACATTTTTCAAGTTCTGTGGTCTATTCTGCTCCACCACATTACCATCACTGTCAACAAGCCTGTCAACAACATAAGGCTTTACAAGTTTTCCATTATTTATAACTGTATTTAATGCCATGATCATCTGTATCTGGGTCATGGCTATTCCTTGTCCAAAAGATATATTTGCCTTTTTAACTTCTGACATTTCCTTCTGCCCGAACAGTTTCTGGGTTGACTCAGAAAAAGTATCTACCCCTGTTTTCGAACCAAATCCTATATTTTCAAGATATTTATAGAACTCCTCATTTTTTATCATTTGAGCAATTCTTACCATTCCAACATTTCCTGAATGGGCTATGAGCTTTTCAAGAGTCAGTGCTCCTGTTGTAGAACCATCATGATCCCTTATCGTCCTATCTGCCACCTTTATATATCCGTCAGAATAAATTGTACTATTAGCATTTATTACTCCTGACTGGAGTCCCATTGATACAGTGACAGGCTTGAATATAGAACCAGGTTCAAACAGGTCAGTTATAGGCCTGTTTTTAACTTCAGCATTATTATTGGCCTTCGGATATGAAGACATAGCAAGAATTTTTCCCGTCTCTACCTCTATTAATATTCCCATAGTAGAAACTGCACTATATTCTTCAAAAGTCTTTCTCATCTCCTCATCCATAGCATACTGAATGACACTGTCTATAGTTAGTATGGCACTATATCCGTCTCTAGCAGATATAGCTTCTTTTCTGTCTCTCAATGAAGGCATAGATAGAAAGTTTCTCGGTGTACGGAACCCTTCTATCAGACCGTCTACCCCTGTCAGCTTTTCATCATAAAATTTTTCTATTCCATACACACCTTTATTTTCATTGTCCAGATATCCGATCAGCTCCTGAAATGCATTATTCTTAATATAATTTCTAATGAAATTAGTTTCAAAGAAGACTCCTGACTTCAGGTTTACATCTTTAGATATTTCATCAGAAATCAGCTTCTTAGTTCTATAATCTATGGTATTTTCTATTTTTATATACCTCTTGCTATTTTTCCTTTTTTCTATGATTTCATTTTTTACTTTCTTGGAATCAAAGGAAGGGATATATTTTTTAAATAGCTCCATTAAATTATCTACATTGTCTATTACAATCAAAGTGGGATCCAGTGTCACTGCATAACTTTCGCCATCATAGGCAAGTATTTCTCCATCATTGGTTACTATCCTTCCACGTTTGGATTTTACTACATGTTCACTCTTATACTGCCTTTCTCCTGTTTCTTTCCATTCATTCCCTTTCACTATCTGTACATAAAATAGATAAAATATTATATACACGAAACTTAGGAAAATTGCAAGCAGAATAAGTAGAACCCTTCCCTTAAAACTGTTTATTATTTTCAAAAAAACTTTCATACTGCTCCTATTATATTTACGTTATTATATTTTTTTATCTGAGCTTTTCCAATATCATCTCATTTATCATCTGAGGATTCGCCTTTCCTTTCGAAAGTTTCATTGCCTGTCCTACAAGATATTTCAGGGCGTTGCTTTTCCCCGACCTGTAATCTTCAACAGATTGCATATTTTCCTCAAGAACCTGCTTTACTATCTTCTCAATTTCACTGTTATCTGTAATCTGTATCAGCCCTTTTTCCTTTACTACTGCTTCAGGATCCCTGTCTTCTATTAAAAGCATCTCAAATACATCTTTTGCAATTTTTGAACTTATTGTATCTGATTTTATTAATTTTATAAGTTTACCGATATTTTCAGGAATAACAGGGAACCGGTCTATTCCTATATTTCTTTCTTTAAGTACACGTAAAACTTCAGTAAGTACCCAGTTTGCCGAAAGTCTTGGATCTCCTGTGAACTTTACTATTGTTTCATAATATTCTGCCAGCTCCTCTTCTGAAGAAAGAGTGGCAGCTTCCTTATCATTTAATTTATACTCTTCCATAAATCTCTTAGATTTCTGATCAGCAAATTCAGGCATTTGTGCATTTACTTTTTCAAGTCTTTCCTGTGTAATTATAACTGCCGGTAAATCTGGCTCAGGGAAGTATCTGTAGTCCATTGCTTCTTCCTTGCTTCTCATAGGCTTTGTAACTGCATTTTCTTCATCCCAGAGCCTAGTTTCCTGTACTACTCTTCCACCATTTTCAAGAATTTCTATCTGCCTGTTTGTTTCATATTCTATAGCCCTTACTACTGCCTTGAAGGAATTGAGGTTCTTAGTTTCTGTTCTTGTCCCAAGCTCTGTTTCACCTTTTTTTCTGACAGAAACATTTGCATCACATCTAAGTGAACC
>CAYYAV010000010.1:0-18028 GCA_964469865.1 uncultured Fusobacteriales bacterium
ATAAGTTTTGCCATCCTTTCAGATATTTTCCTTGCATCCTTTTCGTCCAGTTTCTTTCCCAGTTCCAGTTTTACATTCACATCCTGTGCAATATCATATATTTTCCTGAAAACATATGCAATGTTCCCTTTTTCATCAATTTTTATAAGTCTTCCACCTATATCAAGACATGTAGTATCCTCTGTTTCTCCACGATTGAAGACCGCAATATTTGTAGTTCCTCCACCTATATCAAAATTCACGATACATGTATTCTTTTCTTCTGAAAAGCTGTATGCCCCAGACCCTTTACCCGCAATGATACTTTCAAGATCCGGTCCGGCAGTAGCCACTACAAAATCTCCTGCCATTCCGCTAAGTATTTCCAGTACTTCCCTTGCATTCTCTTTCCTTGCTGTATCGCCAGTTATTATTACTGCTCCGGTAGATACATCTTCATATCTCATTTCTGCTTTCCTATACTCATTTTCAATTATTTCCTTTACTTTTTTCGCATCAATGGTTATCTCATTTTCCAGTGGAGTAATATAGATAGGGCTTCTATAGACAACTTCCTTTCCTATTATTTTTATCTGTGGAACCGAAAAGGTACTTCCCCTGTTTTCTATAAAGATTTTAGAAAATATCAGCTGCGTTGTAGAAGTTCCTATATCTATCCCTACACTCAATATCTCTTCAGTCATTTTTGACTCCTTAATTTTCAAATCCGAAACTTATTACCGTTCCTGTATTCCCAGTCTTTATTTCCAAATTTCCGTAAAGTTTTTCCTTTACTAGACTTTCTACTATCTGTAAGCCTATACTTCCTCTTGTCTCCTCTTTTTTTTCCATGCCCGTTCCATTATCACTAATTGAAATATATGATTTTATTTTCCCCTGTTCTATCCTTACAATAATTTCTCCTTCTGTTCTACCTCTAAAAGCATGCTTTATACAATTCCCTACCAGTTCATTGACTATAAGGGCTATTGTTGTAGCCTTGTCAGAACTAATCTCAAAATTATCTCCAAGTATGTCCACTTTCAGATCCAGCCTTCCATCAAGATTTTCCCTTATTGCACTTTTTAGTATTTTTTCGATAATTTCCTTTATTTCAAGCTCATCTAGACCATTCTGTGCCAGTATTTCATGAGTTATTGAAATACTTAATATCCTGTTTATACTGTCATTAAATGCTGCTTTGATAGCATTGTCATCTGTTTTTCTTGCCTGTATCCTCAGAAGACTGGCTATTGTCTGAAGATTATTTTTCACCCTGTGATGAATTTCTTTAATTGCAACAGATTTTAGAACAAGTTCCTTTTCTTTTATTTTTATTTCCGTAATATCTTTTATGAACAGGACAATATTTTTTATAGCCTTCTTTTCCTTTATGAGAAAATATTCCAGATTCAGGTCCATATTTGACACATTGATATCTCTCCTATTTTTTATTTTCCCACTTAGAACAGTTTCTAATCCAATATTATCGAGTATTACATTATCAAATTTTTCACCTAGTATGTTATTTTTATACCCTATTTTCCTATATATATTCTTTGCCATTGAATTGGCATAAATGCATATCCCTTCGTCATTGAAGATAAGTATACCGTCATTTATATAATTTATTATCCTCTGCTCCTTAGTTATTTCCATAGAGCTCATGAGAATCTCTTTAGTTGCATTATTTAAAAACATACCCTTCCCTGTATCTTCATCATTGACTCCTTCTTCAACAATGAGAACGGCTATTATTTCTTCACTATCCCGTTCATCGCTTCTTATAGGAACTACATTCTGGGTAACATTTCTGTTTTCTTGTGTCAAAGCTTTATATCCCCTCGAAGGATGTCCGGTTTCAAGAGTTCTCAATACTGCTGGCTCATTTTTCCTGTAAGCATATTTTCCTACTACGCTCTTGGTATAATTTGAACCTGTTTTGGGATTAGCTTCTGCAACAACTATCGCAATATCTCTATTTTCTGTCATGCAGTCTATAAAAATATCTGCCTTGAGCAGTTTACTAAGGACTGGAAGTCCTTCCGATATCTTTTCAAGTTTTTCAATATTTTTTATTGAAAGACCAGTATACTGTTTACATATCATTCTAAGCATCTTTATCTCCGGATAAAATTATAATATTTGCTATTTTCCCCATATCACATCTCTTATTCATACTAAGCGTCCTAATATACTCATAAGCTTCATTTTCAGTAAAATTTCTAGATTTCATTAATATCCTTTTGGCTATATCAATTTTTTTCCTGTCTTCCAGTTTCTGATTAGTCTTTATATATTTTTTTTCAAGTTCTTCAAATTCTTCCTGTTTATTGAATATAATCTCCAGATTAGGTATAAAAGACTTTTCATCAATAGGCTTTACTATATACCCGATTATTCCTATATTCTTTGCTTCATCTATAAATTCCCTGTTTGAATAGGCAGTAAGTAAAACAACACCTCTAGACAGCTTATTTTCAGTTATTACCTTGGCAGCTTTCAATCCATCAAGTATGGGCATCTTTACATCCATTATGATAAAATCGGGATTATGTTTCCTGCTTTGTTCTATTGCATCAAAGCCATCCCCTGCTTCGGCAACTACATTGTAGCCTGCTTCTCTAAGTATCTCACATATATCCATTCTTGTAATGGGTTCATCGTCTACAACTATTATTCTTCTCATCTTTCCCTCTTTTTTTATATTTTATTTATATTCTGAAGTGCCAAATATTGGAATACTTATTAATATATTTCCCTTAAGAACTTCTCTATTTCAAATCTGCTGAATCTTCTGGGACTGTATTCAGTACAGATGTCATTTTCTATCTGTACTATCATGCTTTCTATCTGTCCCATATATTCATCCTCATCTATTCCCATATCTCTGAGTCTTCCTGGAATTTTCATTTTTGAATTTCTCATTTCAATAGCTCTTGCTAGGAATTCTGCTCCTTCCTGATCACTTTTAGGAGTAAAGCCCAGTTCCCTTGCTATTTCACTGTACAGTCTAGCCGCTCTTTTATTTCTGGCATTAAAAAGGATAACCTTAGGCATCAGGACAGCATTTAACCTTCCATGAGCCTTGTGAAACCTTGCTCCTAAAGAATGAGCTATACTATGGTTTATTCCTAAGGCTGAATTACTGAATGCCATCCCTGCCATACATGAAGCTATCTGAAGGTCTATCCTTTCCCTTTCAAGAGCCGGATTTTCATAGTTATTTACCAGATCAGCAAAAACTGTCTTTATTGCTCCCAAGGCTAATGTTCTTACAAAAAGGTTACTTATCCTACACACATATGCTTCTATCGCATGAGTCAGTACATCCATTCCTGTATCAGCAATTACTGAAGGAGGAAGCGTCTTTATAAACTCCGGATTCAATATTGCTATATCAGGTAGCATGGTTTCTTCACTTAAAGGTATTTTCTTATTTCCCGAAGTTATTACTGAATACGTAGTTACTTCTGTCCCTGTGCCACTTGTAGTCGGGATAATTATAAAAACCTGCTTTCTTTCCTGTTCCATTGCTTTCCTTATTTTCTTTATAAAATAAACCATTGCCTTACACGCATCTATGGGAGAGCCTCCGCCTACTGCTATTATACAGTCGGCATCATAGTCTATCATTTCAGTCATCCCTTTTATTATTTCTTCATCTGTAGGATCCGGTTTTATATCTGAGAATATTTTTACTTCTATTCCTCTCGTTTTTAAAATATTTGTCACTTTATCAGTCACTTTTAATTTTACCATATTTTCATCAGTTACAAGAAATACTTTTGTCATTTCGAGAGTTCTCAGTATATCCAGAGAAGAAGATCCGAAATATATATCAGGCCTTACTTGAAAAAAACTCACCGATTTACACTCCTTTCTACTTTATCTCCTTTAATTTTGCAATTATTTTCTGAATAATGGAAGAATCTGTTATGCTGAACTCCTTTACAAGTATTCCTACAACCTTTTTTTCAAATTCTTTATCATTATCTCTCAAGTCACAGAATTTCTTTTCGTAGACTATTTCCACTCCGAGTTCCTTGAGCCTGTCTTTAGCTCCTGGTGTAATTATCATATCTTCTGTTACTGTTATCCTGTTCTCAAAAATATAATCCTGTATATTTCTGACTGTTATCAATTTTTTACTCATCCTTTACTCCCTTTCTGATTCAGGGCTATCTATTATTCCTACGATAGTTGCATCTATGGGCGTATCATCCCCAAAAACTCTTCTAGCGGAACTTCCTGTAGTTATAATGACTTTATCCCCTTCACCTGCACCTATGTAGTCTGCTGCTACAATTGTCCTGTTTTCAAACCCTTCTATTTCCACTACCATAAGTTTCAGACCCTTCAGTTTTTCATCTTTTCTAGTTGCCCAGACATTGTCAATAATTTTTCCTATAAGCATTTTATTGCCCTCTTTCATAATATATTTCAATATCGTTCTCTCTTATATAGTCCTTTGCTGCTGCTGTTATAATGTTTCCTTTCCTTACTGTTATCTTATAGTTCCCTGTATTTATATTTTTCAATTTATTTACAGTTATTACTCCTTGTATATATAAATTCTTCCTTACAGCCAAGGCCTTACAGACTTCATCCCTTCTGACAGCCTTTATTCCAAATTTCTTTATTTTTTCAAAATATTCATCATAAAGACTTATTAACCGGGAAGTTCCTCTATATTTTCTGTATTCCAGTCCTTCCTCAACAATAAGGACTTCTCCACCGTTTAAAAGATATTCTGTTACTATATTTTTTTTCCCATGGGCTGTATCAATCAGATCATCTATACAGAGTTCAGAAATAATCAGCCTCTTTAAGGTTCTTTCAGGATAACTGCCTGCTACTTCCTTCCATGTCGAATTTATCTTTATACTGCTTTCTATGCACATGCTTTTTTCCAGTTCATCTTTTAATATTCTGTCATCTCCTATAAAAGCTGTCATGACTGCTGTATCTAGTTCTTCAAAAGGTTTTTTTTCCTTAAGAGATATCTCTTTTAGCACTTTTTCAGCTAATATTCTTACCAGTTCTTCAGTTTCCAATATTTCCACCTACTCCCTGAAAATACTTCCGGTCACTCCCGAAGTAAATCCGCAGGAATTAGCTTCATCAAAGTCAATATGCATGCTTAAACTGAAATTATCCCTTACTCTTATCAGGACATCATCAAATATGACCGGTCTTTCACTATTTACCTTTACTTTGACTGTTTCACCATCTTTTACCTTAAAGTTTTCAGCATCTGCAGGAGTCATATGTACATGTCTTTTGGCTACAATAGCTCCTTCCTTCAGCTGTACATATTTATCCCCTACACCTATCAGAATCCCTGGCGTATCCTTTATTTTTCCACTTTCCCTTACAACGCCTCTGACCCCTATCTCCCTGCAGTCAGTTAAAGACAGCTCCACCTGGGAAAAATTCCTGCATGGTCCTAATATAGCTACATTGGAGAATTCTCCTTTAGGTCCTATCACTCTCACTCTTTCCTTTGCAGCAAATTGCCCCGGTTGAGATAAATCTTTTGAATGAGTCAGTTCATATCCTTTACCGAACAGTTCTTCAAGATGTTCCCTGGATAAATGTACATGTCTTCCTGAAGCTTCTACCATAAAAGTATTTCTTATGTTATCAGCTATTATCTCCTGCAGTTTCTCCCTGATTATTCTTTCAAGTTCATTCCTATCCATAATTTCTCCTATTATATCACTTATCTGTAGTCTCCGTTATTTGCCTTTAACATCATTAAATAGAGTATACTGCTTAACCTGTTGAGAGCTTTGAGCATATCTGACCTTTCTATTCTGCCATCCTTATAGAAGGCATCTACAGCTGCAATCTCGCACTCCCTTGAAATTGCTCTTAGGCAGTTTATATCAATGACTGCTTCATCATAACTGGCATTTATCTCAAATAGATGTCCTGTCTTATAATATTTCATAGTGTTATGAGTTATATCCTTTAATGTATCGATATCATAACCTAGGACATCCCTTTCCTGAAATCCGGTATCTGTCATTTCACTTATGAACAGATCCCTGATAAACCTGTATACCTGTGAAAAATCAGCTTCAAGTTTTTTATTTTTTTCATATTTTTTCCAGTATTTGACCGTTTCAGCCTGAAGAGTATCAAATTTACCTCTCAGTACGATTCTTTTATGATTTTTTACAACTAGCTCATTTCCAAAAATCTGGGTCATGTATTCAGGCTTTTTGTCATAGGTTCCTCCTGTTATATAATCCTTATAGGTTCTCTGCTGACTTTTCCCTTCCTGAGGAATTACATTCTTTGTATATCCGGTACCTATTTTTTCTATTTCTTGAATACGTTTTTCAGATTTTTCCTTTCTGTAGCTTATCTTCCTGGCATCTAAAAATTCCTTTGCTGATGGTGTGAGGATATCCTTTTCTGTTATATGGATCTTATCCAGAATACCTTCCTTTTCCATTTTTCTTAATGTCTTTTCTGTTATAACAGGCACTATATCACACCCTATCTATTTTTATATAATTCATCCAATACTTGTCTTATTATATTTTCAACTTCACTTTCACCTATCTGCTTTCCATTCCCATATCCTACATGATTTTCGGTAGATTCTTTCAGGTCACAGAGTTCCTTTGATCCGTATGCTATTCTCCTCGTATTCATAAGATTGATAGGACTTATATTATCTGAAGTAGCACTGCCTCCTACTGTTCCACATCCCAGAGTAAATGCAGGAGGAAGGTTTGTCGTAGCTCCTACTCCTCCCAGTGCAGCCGGAGTATTTATCAGAAGCCTTGATACTGGTTTCTTTAATGCAAATTCCCTTATTATATTCTCATCACGGGAATGCATAGACATAGTATGCCCTATTCCTTCATTCCTGAGGATCTCTATACATTTTTCACAGGCTTTTTCCCATGTATCCTCTGTATAGAATCCCAACACAGGGCATAATTTTTCCCTTGAATAAGGATTAAAATGTGAAACTTCCGTCTCTTCAGAAATCAGTACCCTTACATTTGATGGAACCGATATTCCCGCAACTGAAGCTACATATAACGCTGTTTTCCCAACTATTTTAGGATTCATCGTATTATTGCTCCTCATAAGGATTTTTCCTACCTTTTCCCTTTCCTCCTTATTAAGGAAGTAAGCTCCCTGTCTTTTAAATTCTTCTATAACCTGCTGTCTTATAGCTTCTTCAGTAACTACAGACTGTTCAGAGGCACATATGACCCCATTGTCAAAAGTCTTGCTGTCCATTATCCTTCTGACAGCCTTTTCTATATCAGCACTCCTTTCTATGAAGGACGGTCCATTTCCAGGCCCTACACCTATTGCAGGAGTTCCTGAACTATAAGCCGCATGAACCATCGCTTCTCCTCCAGTAGCAAGTATAAGTGATGTCAGTTTATGTTTCATAAGTTCATTAGTCGCCTGCAAGGTAGGTGTCTTTATAACACCAATTAGCCCTTTAGGAGCACCTTTCCGCTCTGCGGCCCTTATAAGATATTCAACCGTTTTTATGATACAGTCTTTTGCATTTGGATGCGGGCTTACTATTATCCCATTTCCCGCCTTTAATGCTATCATTATCTTGTATATCGTAGTTGAAGTTGGATTTGTTGAAGGAATCAATGCAGCAATTATCCCCATAGGTACACCTATTTCTATTATTCCATCTTTCCTGTATTCATTTATAATCCCTACAGTCTTCATATCCTTTATATGCTCATATACACCCACTGCAGCCAGCCGATTTTTCAGGATCTTGTCTTCCCAACGTCCAAAGCCCGTTTCTTCATTAGCCAGTTTTGCCAATTCTATTTCATGCTTTTGTGCTTCTTCACTTATTTCCTTAATTATTTCATCTATCTGACTTTGGGAAAACTTACTGTATATTTCCTGTGCTTTATGTGCCTCATGTAACAGATCTCTTACTTCCTGTATTGACTGTAAATCTCTATCCATAGTTTTCCTTTCTTCTAAAATCATTGTCTTTATCTTATATTTTAGTATCTGCTATACTTATATATCCAGTCCCCTATTCAATTTCAGATTTTCTTGCCTGAGGCAGTATATTTTCGATTTCATTATGAGGTCTAGGGATTACATGTACAGATATCAGTTCTCCAACCCTTTCTGCCGCCGCTGCTCCTGCATCTGTCGCCGCCTTTACTGCTCCTACATCTCCTCTTACAAGTACCGCTACAAGTCCTCCGCCTACCTGTTCTTTTCCTACCAGTGTAACATTCGCAGCCTTTACCATCGCATCTGCCGCTTCTATTGCCGCTACAAGCCCCTTCGTTTCAATCATTCCTAATGCATTTAATGTCGCCATAATCTTTCCTCCTAGTTATTTCTTAATAATATTTCGATTAATTTCTTCTTAGTCATTCCCTTTATCTGATTCCATGTATAGTCAAGTTTCATATTATTGACTTCTATCTTAAGGTCTGTAACTTTCATATCCTGATACTGCCTTCTCAGCTTTTTTATTTTCTCACTTTCAGTATTTGAATGTCCTTCCACCCTCTTTTTTCCCTGAAAGCCATTTATAGTATCTTCTTTTCCTAGCAGTTCACTTTGAAAGTCCTCATCTGCCCTGTTTTCTATGGTGTGCTCTTTTTCCTTTTTCTTTTCCTTATTTATCAGTATTTTCTTTGTTTCCGAATCTACCCTTGCAATTACATTGCTACTCAGATAATTTCCAAGTTTCCTGGCACTTTCTACTGCTGCATTGACCGCAGCATTAACTGCTGCAACATCTCCGGTCACTTCTACAGTTACTATCCCTCCACCAACACTATAACATCCCGTAAGTCTTACATCAGCCGTCTTAAGAGCTGCGTCTGCTGCTTCAATGGCAGTTATCAGTCCTCTTGTTTCCACATATCCGTATGATTCCATATAATCTATCACCTTCTAAACTTTCCGTCATCTCCTTCCAGATATCTTATAAGCTCATCAATCCCTCTGTCCTCGTAGGAACTTATGACAAATACCTTTTCTGCCCCTGCATTCCTAAGTACTTCTTCAGCTTTCCTTAAATCCCCTGGAAGATCTGCCTTTGTTATTATTCCTATGGAAGGTTTTGTAAAAGCTGATGAAAATCCTGGGGGAAAGCAATTTCTCTCTTCATCTGCAGCCTGTACCATCCCTATTACATCACAGTCATATGAGCTTACAATTAGTGCCCTGTAAAGCCTGCTGTTTTCCATATATTCTCCCGGAGAATCAAGAATATCGTTTGAATAAGTAAGCATCTGAGTCTTTCTGTATTCTATATCTTCTCCATTAATCCTCTGGGTCAGGGTTGTTTTTCCACATCCCGTCCTTCCCATTAAAAGTATTTTTTTCAATCTATGACCTCGTTATTTCAGTTATGCTGAATTCTAAAATATTCTGGAAATAATTTACTACTTCGGATATTGCTGATTCAACACTTGCTACATCTCCATTAATTACTACTGAACCTGTAAACCTGTCTACAAAGCCAATTTCAACTTCAGCATTCTTAGTTGCAATGTCTGCTGCGATAATAGCTGCTTCTCCCGGAGTAATAGTGAGAATCCCGATCGCATTTATATTCCCATCGGAAAACCCGATTTTTTTTGACAGATCCCTATGAGGATTTGCAATTATATGTGCTAGTGTCAGCTGCTTGCCGGGAACATACTCCTGTATCATCCTCTGTTTCTTATTTTCCATATAATAAATCCCTTCATCTTAATTCATTTTAATTCTTATTGTCGCTATTTTACAAGAATTGTTTCGATTTCATTATGAGGTCTAGGGATTACATGTACAGATATCAGTTCTCCAACCCTTTCTGCCGCCGCTGCTCCTGCATCTGTCGCCGCCTTTACTGCTCCTACATCTCCTCTTACAAGTACCGCTACAAGTCCTCCGCCTACCTGTTCTTTTCCTACCAGTGTAACATTCGCAGCCTTTACCATCGCATCTGCCGCTTCTATTGCCGCTACAAGCCCCTTCGTTTCAATCATTCCTAATGCATTTAATGTCGCCATAATCTTTCCTCCTAAAAAATTTTTATCTATTAAATTTCTTAATAGCCATGATACTTAAAAAAATAATAAATTTCTAAAAATAAAAAGGAACTTAAAAATAAAATAATTTTTAAGCTCCTTTGCTTTATTATTCAGTCAATTATTATTTAAATGTAGTCAAATGATTCACATATAGATATCCTGATATTATCTTACTTCATTGTAAAATCTTATCTATATAATATACCATGATTTTACAATTTGTCAATATCTGATTTTACAATGTCTTAAAATAAATTAACTAATGCTATAATTAAGAATGATTTGAATTTTTTATTTTTAACGTTTCTCATTCTAAATATTTATAACACAATGACATTAGTGTAATTTTATCTTAAATCAATATAATAATAGTCATTTCCTGCTGCTATCTTCATAAGATTCATGTCCTTTACCCTGCTGTTTACGAGAACATTTTTAACATTATTGGCTATCACTGCTATAGGAAATTCTTCTCCCAATATCTTCTCAGCTTCCATCATCTTCTTAATCCTTGTATCATTATCAGTTGATGCCTTTACTTCTTCCATCAGTAAGTCATACTTGCTGTTTGACCACCCTGTCTTGTTGTTTCCTCCATCTGTAACCCACATATCCATATATGTCATAGGATCCAGATAGTCTGGTCCCCACATGGCGACCATAACATCGTAGTTACCCTGTTCCTCATTCTGAAAATATATTTTTGCCGTATTAGTTATCACTTCTGTTTCAAGACCTAATACCTTTTTCCATTTTTCCTGCACATATTCAGCTATATCTTTGTTTCCTAATGCTTCAAATATCTGTAATGTTATTTCAGGTTTAGGATTTCCCAGCTCCTTCATTCCTTCTTCAAAGAGTTTTCTGGCTTTTTCCTCATTATATTTTTCATACAGATCTCCATTAGCCTTCCTGAAATCTGTTCCGTCACTTAATTTCCCATATCCTTCAGGGACAAATCCCTTTGCTTCTGTAAAACTTCCGGTTACAATGTTTTCAGCTATCTCTTCCCTATTTATTGCAAGGGAAAGTGCTTCCCTTATTTTCCGGTTGGATGTAAGTTTTGATTTAGTATTGAATTTTAAATATCTTATAGAGCCTTTATTATATGATATCAGCTCAGGTGAACCGGCAAACTCTCCTACCAGGCTTCCCGAAATATCCGTAACATCTATTTCCCCATTTTTAAAGGCATTCTTTACAGCCACAGGATCTGAAATCATTTTTGCATTTATCTCACTTATATGTATATTTGACTTATTCCAGTAATTTTCATTTCTTAACAGTATCATGCCCGAATCAGGTGTCCAGCTTTTAAGTATATAAGGACCATTTCCCATAGACTTCTGGACACTTGTCATATATTCTGAACCTGCTTCCTTTACGAACTTTTCATTTGCAGGAAAATATGTAGGAAACGAAAAAAGTGACAGCAGATATGGAGTCGGCTGCTTTATTTTAAACTCCAATGTATAGTCATCCAGAGCCTTAACTGCCACATCTTCTTTTTTTCCCTTACCTTCATTATATTCTTTGGCCCCCACGATATAATAGAGCTCATAGGCGTATTCTGAAGCAGTATCCGGATTCAGAGCCCTTAGCCATCCAAATACGAAATCATGAGCCGTTACAGGATCTCCGTTAGGCCATCGTGCATCTTTTCTAAGATTGAATTTCCATGTAAGCCCGTCAGAACTTATTTCCCATTTCTCAGCTGCAGCTGCCGCTACATTTCCTTCCAGGTCAATTCTTGTGAGTCCTTCAAACAGTAAAGTATCTACAATTATTCCCGAGGCTTCTGTTGCCAGCTGAGGATCAATGGATTTCGGATCGCCCTGTATATTGATTGCTAATTTCTTTTTCTGGACTTCCCCGCTATTCTTTTTTTCTTTATTTCCCGCCGGACTTCCGCAGGACAGAAGTCCCAACATTGTCAATATTAATATGACAAGTATTCTTTTCATATAACTTTCTCCTCCTTGATTTATATTTATCTGTATAAGCTATTAAATCCTTAACTTTTATATATAACCTGAAATTTTAGATTATCTCCAATATCTCTATTGTCTATTTTCTTCTCCTTCCTCCTTTTATTTACATTATACCCTGGAAATAAAAAAACGGGAATACCTTTTTAAATATTTCCGCTTTCATATTTTCTATATTACCTTATCAATTATTCCGTAAACTCCCAGAGTTACCAGAAATGCAGCTACTACTACTCCCAGCAGTACCGCCAAAAAAGATTTTTTTGGATTAAGTCCCAATAATGCAGCTATTAATGCCCCTGTCCACGCTCCTGTTCCCGGTAAAGGAATAGCTACAAATATCATTAATCCCCAGAATTCTTTATTTGCAACACTTTCACTCCTGCTCATTGCTCTTTTCTCTAATTTTTCTACCAGACCTTTCATTATACTATGCTTTTTCATAAACTCAAAGGCTTTTACGACAAATAGAAGTATAAAAGGGACCGGAAGCATATTTCCAATTATGGAAGCTATCATATTTACATGCCACGGAAGTCCAAGGGAATAACCTACAGGGATACTTCCTCTTAATTCCACTATCGGAAGTATGGATATAAGGAATACTCCGATTATATTACCTGCACCTGGCCCTAGAATACTTACCATAAACGCCAATACTGAGTTCACTATATTTTTAATTACTGATTTCATTGTTTCCCTTTCTCTAAATATTTCATATAATTTTCAGAATATTATATCATTTTAGGAAACTATATTCAATAAGATTATTTTTGTTCCTGCCTTTTTTGATTGCCAAGGCTTATTTTATCTAAATGATTATATAATTTTATAGAACTGGAATATTATTTTCCACTTTCTCCATAGTTTTTAAGCACTCTGGCACTCGGATCATCGACATCGCAGCCTTCCCATGTCCGGTTAGGCATCCAGAAATCCTTTATCCAGTGAGCATGCCCAGGATAAAATTTTTCAAATATATCCCTATACAGCAGTGATTCCTTGGTAAAGGGAGTCCTATAAGGATACTTTTCCTCTGCTTTTTCCAAATCCTCATCTGTATATTTATTTTCAGCATATTCTTTCAGACAGTCTACCATCGAATGTCCTACCGCATCACTGAATGCCGCCTTTTCCCTATATAGAATACTGTCAGGCAGATAATTAAGCCCTTCAAAAGCTTTTCTCAATAAATATTTTCCTTTACCATATCTGTTCATTTTCTTTTCGGGATTGATACTCATGACATAGTCCACAAAATTCAGATCACCGAAAGGAACCCTTGCCTCCATTGAATTTGCAGCTATTACCCTGTCAGCTCTTAATACATCATACATATAGAGCTCTCTTATCCTTTTCTGAGCTTCCTTCTGAAATTCTTCAGGACATGGTGCAAAATCTGTGTACTTATATCCAAAAATTTCATCACTCACTTCTCCTGTCATAAGGACTTTGAGATCAGTATTTTCATGGATATATTTACATACAAGATACATCCCTATACTGGCTCTTATTGTAGTAATATCCCATGTCTCTAAATGCCATATGACTTTTTCCAGTGATTCCAGTACATCCTCTTTGGTCATAATGACCTCTGTATGATCTGTTCCAAGAAAGTCTGCAACCTCCCTTGCATATTTCAGATCTATAGGATCTGTTTCCATACCTATGGCAAAAGTTTTTATCTTTTTATCTAAATATCTTTGGGCAACCGCACATACCAACGATGAATCAAGCCCTCCGCTTAGAAGGAATCCCATCGGAGCATCGGAATGTAATCTTTTTGCTATACCTTTCTCCAGCTTTTCTCTTATTTTCTCCGTAACTGTGTCAAGAGGTTCATCTACTATGATTTTAGGATCAGCTATATCGTTATAAATATGAAATTCTCCGTTTTTATAATACAGATGAAAATCTCCATCTTTATAGTAATGACCGGGAGGAAACGGATATACCTCATCACAGAATCCGATAAGCCCCTTCGCTTCAGATGCAAAACATATCCCTCCCATTATCCTGTCATATCCATAAAACATCGGCCTTATCCCTATCGGATCCCTTGCTGCCATTATTTCTCCGGTCTCCTCGTCATACATTACCAGCACAAATTCTGCATCCAGCATTTTCAGCATTATTTCAAATCCAAATTTTTCATATAGAGGGATTAAGACTTCACAATCGCTTTCGGATCTAAATTCATAACTATCCTTTAACAATTCTTTTAAATGCAGGAAATTATATACTTCTCCGTTACATACGAGCTTTTTCCCATTATGAGAGAAAGGCTGGTTACCATTGGAAGTTAAATCCATTATTGAAAGTCTGTGAAATCCCCAAAATCCATTACTTTCTTCGATTGTCTGGTTATCCGGACCTCTATGAAAAATATTGTCATAGCTTTCTTTAAACATTTTCATTCCTATTCTTTCTTCTGACGCAAATACAAATCCACACATAATTCTTCTCCTTATTCTGTAATATTTTAATGTAAATAAAAAACCGCAATTCTCACTGCGGGTATCAATAATATATCCATGATATGAATTTTCCTATTAAAAGGCTCCTTAAAATCTCATATATACATGATACGGAAATGCTCTATGGCACTCGATACCCGTCAATACTTACGTAATTGAATCACGTCCTGGTCTACTAGGCTTTACGCTTTTCGGCAGGCAACTCCTGAGTGTTCTTCATTGACAGCTCCATTGTCAGACTCACACCGTAACTGACTCGCTCTTAACTTCTGCTGTTAACTACTCTCTCAATCATAGTCTTTAAATTTATTTACTCTTTTCTATGAGATTATTATATAATTTTTTTATAAATATGTAAAATATATATTTTATCTTAAAATCATTAATTTTATATATTTTTAGATAAAATATAAAGTTTAAAATTCTTCTTATGGTGGAAATGACGGGAGTCGAACCCGTGTCCAAAACAAAAAGTCCTCACTATCATCTACAAGTTTAGCCCATTTAACTTTTTAACTGTCAGATATTAAATAGACAAAAGTCTGGCAGCGAGATTATAAACTGTCCTCAGATGGTATAATCATACACCTGAGTAAGCCATTGGTTATGACGTCTTCCAGAAGAAAAATGGCGATTTCCCATGGAGACGAGCTGCAACTAGGCAGCTAATGCGTAATTATCGTTTCCGATTATATTTAAGTCAGGTTTTAAGGCCCCCGCCTACTTGCCAATAATGAGCTTCCTATCCTGTCGAAACCAAAACATTCCCATATATTTAATTCATTATATCATATTCCTCTCTTTTTTGCAAAGAATATAAACTTTATATATCCACCTATATCATTTGTATTTACTATAACCTATAACTCCAGACAGTATAAGAATTCCTCCGGTTACAGTAGCCACTGTCAATTTTTCTCCTAGGAATATTATCCCCATAATAGTGGCTAAAAAAGGAGTTATAAACATAAAATTAGTTACTTCTCCTGTTGTATCGGCTACTTCAAGAGCCATACTCCAAAAAATATAAGCTATTACAGTCCCAGGTATAGCTAACCATATTACTACAAAAAAGCTTACGGAGTTCATTGATCCTATCTTAAGTATTGAAGCCGGAAGATATATAATAAGCAGCAAAGTTCCTGCAAGCATACTATAAACTGCCACTTCCATTCCTGTATACTTTTCAGTAACTTTCCTTAGTGATACATTATAAGTTGCAACAAGGACAGCTGACAGCAGTATCCAGAAAATTCCAGTATTAAACTTGAAAACTCCTTCCCATAGGGTCAATACAGTTATTCCTAAAAATGATGTAATTATAGACATCCATCCGAATATACTTACTTTTTCCTTCAGAAATATTCCGGACAATACTGATGCTATAATGGGACTGCAGGCAAGAATTACACTAGATGTAGAAGAATTCAGAGTTACCATACCTCTGTTGAATGTTATTATATAAAAAGCAAATCCTAGGAATCCTAAAATAAGAAATAGAGGAATATCCTTTAAATCTGGCTTTTTTATCTTCTTTATGAATATTAATACTATAAGGCCGGCAGAAGCTAGAATATATCTTATTACAGCCAGTGTTTCAGCATCATAGTACCTAAGTCCTGCCTTTGTAAAGATAAATACAGTCGCCCATAATAATATTGTTATTCCTGCATATATTTTAGCCTTTGTACTTTTCTCCATCTGCTTTTTCCCTTCTGCTTTCCTTATCCTCTTGTAAAATTTTTCCTGACCTTCCTCATATCCCTCTCTTGATCTCTTATTTTTAAACTTTCTCTCTTGTCATAGAGCTTTTTACCTTTGGCAAGACCTATTTCTATTTTTACAAGCCTCTGTTTTGTATATATGGAGAGAGGCATTACCGTATATCCCTGTTCTTTTATTCTAGAAGATATCTTTTCTATTTCCTTTCTTTTAAGGAGGAGTTTTCTTACTCTTGTTTCCGGCTCATTATGTATATTCCCGAATTCATATGGAGTTACATGCATATTCATTATGAAAACTTCATTCTTTATGACTCTTATAAAACTTTCCTTTATGCTTACCTTTCCAGCTTTTATAGACTTGACTTCCGTTCCTACCAGTTCTATTCCTGCTTCGAACCTGTCCTCAATGAAATAATCATGAAAAGCTTTTTTGTTTCTTGCTAATACTGGCATTTCTCTTCTCCTTTTTCAAATGATGCTTCTATAATCTGTTCCATTATCCTGTTCTATTCTTCTTCCTTATTTCCCGTTTCAGTATTTACAGATGCCTCTGTATATGGAATAACCTCTATTTCCATTCTTTCATAAGAAGCTCCTGTGACAATTACTTTCAATGTATTTCCCATAGTATAATAGCTATTGTCCCTTTGATCTATTATTTTAAAATTTTCTTCATCATAAATGAAGTTATCTCTCACCGTATTTACATTATACACAACTTCTATATGATTTTCCAGTTCCATAAACACTTTATTCCTATTCATTCCACTAAGTCTTGCAACAAAAACGTCCCCTATCCTGTCCTGCATATACTCTATAAGTTTTATTTTTACACTGTCTTCTTCCAGCTTATCTGCTATCCTTTCCGTTCTTGATATGGCAGCAGCTACAGCATCAAGATTGGCCCCGTATTTTTCCTTTTCCTTTTCAGACATGAATTTTTCTATTGATTTTCCAAGCATTCTGTGAACTACAAGATCCGAATACCTTCTTATAGGAGAGGTAAAATGTAAATAAAATTTTGATGAAAGACCAAAATGTCCTAAATTCCTGTCAGCATACCTTGCCCTCTGCATTGCTCTCAGTATCAGCTTATGAATCAGGTAGCCTTCAGGCAGTCCTGTTGTCCTGTCTATAATAAGTTGAAACTTTCCTGGATGCATCTCATCAATATTTTTCAGTGAATATCCAAATTTTATAAGAGCCTCGTTTAGCATCTGTATTTTCACCTTATCAGGATCTTCATGAACCCTGTATATGGCCGGCACTTCTTCCCAGTAAAGCTTTTCTGCCACAGTTTCATTAGCCACAACCATAAAATCTTCTATAAGCCTTTCTGATTCACCACGGGAACGTAACTCTATATCTTTAATATGCTTATTTTCATCCAGGAGTACCTTTATTTCAGGAAGTTCAAAATCAATACTTCCACGACGCTTCTTAACACCTCTTATAATATGGGATAACTCAAGCATCTCATTTAACATAGGAACTATCGGGCCATATTCTTTTATAGTGCTTTCTTCTTTTTCAAAAATCTTATTTACATCAGAATATGTCATCCTGTATCTTGATCTTATTACTGATTTATAAAAATCATTCTTTATTACTTTTCCCCTTAAATCAAATTCTATCTCCACTGTAAATGTAAGCTTGTCTTCATAAGGATTTAATGAACACAGGTTATTAGACAGTTTTCTTGGAAGCATAGGGATTACCCTGTCTACAAGATATATGGAATTCCCCCTCTTAAGGGCCTCACTGTCAAGTTCTGTCCCTTCCCTTACATAATAGGAAACATC
>CAYYAV010000011.1:0-17636 GCA_964469865.1 uncultured Fusobacteriales bacterium
GGAAAGTTTGGGAGTAAATTTAGTTTAAATAGAATGACATGGATAAAACCTTCATGTGGAAACAAACTCTTTTATTGGGCAAACAAATTATAATATATACAGGTGGGGTAAATCAAATATTTATTTATCAACCTTGGCGTGATGGTAGTTTAATATTACTACAATGATAAAAAGTAAAATTAAAGTTATATATTATACAGCCTTATTTTTTTTAACAAATATTTGACAACTGAACGAAGAGTAAATGACAAAATAAAGTGTTACTTGAAAAAAAGCCTAAAATATGGTAATATTATATCCAGGATTATAATAATACCATGATAGCAGATTAAAATTATAAATGATATACATGGATATTTTGGAGGAATATTGAACAGATTAATGTTACAATTTTTTTTGACAGTGTCAGTGGGGGCATTAATAGGATGGTTTACTAATTATCTAGCAATAAAGCTGTTATTTAGACCATATAAAGAAATAAATCTTCTTTTTTTCAAGATACAGGGTCTGATTCCCAAAAGAAAGAATGAAATAATAGGAAATATCGCAGAAGTAGTAGAAAAAGAACTTATATCAATATCAGATATAACTGAAAAGATACAGGATGCAGAGATAGATGAAGATGTGATAGATGGACTACTTGATAAAATAATAGGGGAGAAGCTGCAGAAAAGTATCCTGGAAAAAAATCCTCTTCTTAAGATGATTGTGAATGAGTCTATGATTGAAAAGATAAAATCATATTTTAAGAAAACCATTCTGGAAAATAAGGAAGAAATAGTAATAGAAATAATGAGGATTGCTGAAGAAAAAATAAACATAAGGGAAATCATGACAGAGAAGATGCATAACTTTTCTCTGGAAGAAATGGAAAGAATTATTTTAACAGTTTCTAAGAATGAGCTGAAGCATATTGAAATAATAGGTGGTATTTTAGGAGGAATTATAGCAGTATTTCAGTTCCTGATAATGATATTACTGAATCAGGTTCAGTAGCTGTTGGAAGATAAAGATAGGAGAAAGAATGAGCGAAGAAAGAATATTGGTCTCAGAAGAACTGGGGGAAGACAATATTCAGAAATCTCTAAGACCTAGGACTTTCAATGAGTATATAGGTCAGGAAGATTTAAAAAATAAGATGAATATATTTATTAAAGCTGCAAAAATCAGGAATGAGTCTATGGACCATGTTTTACTGTATGGACCACCGGGGCTTGGAAAAACCACTCTGGCAGGAGTTATAGCAACAGAAATGGGGGTAAACCTCAAGATAACGACAGGGCCGGTATTGGAAAAGGCAGGAGATCTAGCAGCTATTTTGACATCTCTTGAAGAAAATGACATCTTATTTATAGATGAAATACATAGACTGAATACTTCGGTTGAAGAGATACTTTATCCTGCTATGGAAGACGGTGAACTGGATATACTGATAGGTAAAGGACCGTCTGCAAGAAGCATAAGGATAGAATTGCCCAAATTTACATTGATAGGAGCTACAACTAAAGCTGGACAGCTGAGTACACCCCTAAGAGACAGGTTTGGAGTAACTCATAGGATGGAATACTATAATGAGGAAGAACTGAAGGAAATAATAAGAAGAGGTGCGGGATTATTCAGAATAAGTTATGACGAAGAAGGAATTGCAGAAATAGCAAGAAGGAGCAGGGGAACTCCGAGAATAGCTAACAGACTTCTCAAAAGAGCAAGAGATTACGCTATTGTGAAAGGTAAGGGAATCCTTGATAAGGAAAGTGTAGACGGTATACTGGGAATCTTAGGAGTAGATTCTACAGGGCTGGATGAACTGGACAGGAATATACTCAAATCTATTATAAATGTATATAATGGAGGACCTGTAGGGATAGAGACTCTGTCTCTTCTTCTGGGAGAAGACAGGAGGACGATAGAGGAAGTATATGAACCTTATCTGGTAAAAATAGGATTTATAAAGAGGACCCAGAGAGGGAGAGTTGTAACAGAGCGTGCTTATCATCATCTGGGACTGGAAAAAATTGCAAATAGCAGCAATAACAATAATGTAAATGACAGTTATGAGGATACTCTGTTTTAAAACTGTAAAATAAAGGAGAAGATTTTGTTAACAGTTATAGCAGAAAAAGAAAATATAAGAAATGATGAGATAATAATAAAGGATAAATCAGACTGTAATCACATTCAGAATGTCTTCAGACTCGGATCAGGAGATGTCCTTAGAGTGATAGATGGGGAATATGAGTATATAACGGAAATCTCAAATGTAACAAAAAAAGAAATGATATTAAAAATAATAAAAAAAAATAAGGATAATTATTCGCTGAATATTAATATAGATGCGGCTCTTGGAATATTGAAGAACGATAAGATGAATCTGGCTATACAGAAACTGACAGAAATAGGTATAAACAGGATAATACCCCTCAAGACTGAGCGTGTAGTAGTAAAAATAAGTGAGAAGAAGGAGAAATGGGATATTGTAGTAAGAGAAGCATTAAAACAATGTAAAGGTGTAAAATTTACTAAAATAGATCCTGTTACAAGAATACAAATGATAAACTATGATTTGTATGATAAAATCATATATGCCTATGAGAACAGTGAAAATTCACAAAAAATAGCGGATATTGTAGACAGATCAGATAAGAATATATTGTATATAATAGGACCGGAAGGAGGCATAACTGAGGAAGAAACAGAATTTTTAAAAAATATGGGAGCAATAGAAGTCAGTCTCGGGAAAAGGATTTTAAGGGCAGAAACAGCGGCAATTGTCATAGGAGGTATTTTGACAAATGTCTATAATAGATAGATTAGAAAAAACAGAAGAAAATAATTTGAAGAAAGCAGCTTTTTATACATTAGGCTGTAAAGTAAATCAATATGAAACAGAAACTATAAAAAAGGATTTTCTTGATAACGGATATACTGAGGTCGGTTTTGATGAGAAGGCAGATGTGTACATTGTAAACACTTGTACTGTTACCAACGTTGCGGATAAGAAGAATAGGAAGATGATACGTCGTGCAAAGAAGGCCAATCCAAATTCAGTAGTCGTAGCAACAGGGTGCTATGCTCAGACTAACCTTGATGATCTGAAAAAAATGAAAGAAATAGACTTTATAGTGGGAAATTCCAAAAAGGAAAGCTTATATGATATTGTTGTAAAGAATGTATCCCATTATCAGGTAGATAATATCTTTGATGAAAAGGAATACAGCTCAAAAAAATATACACTCTTAAGGGAGAAGGCGAGAGCCTTTGTAAAGATTCAGGACGGATGTAATAAATTCTGTTCCTATTGTAAAATACCCTTTGCGAGGGGATTGAGCAGATCAAGGGATGAAAAAAGTATTCTGGAGGAAATAACATATTTAGGAAGACAGGGGTATAAGGAGATAGTCATAACGGGTATAAATCTTAGCGAATATGGGAGAGATCTTGACTCCAAAACAGACTTTGATTCCGTTCTTGAAAAAATTCTCAAGATAGAGTGTATAGAAAGAGTAAGGGTAAGTTCTGCTTATCCTGATACTATAACAGATAAATTTCTTGACATGCTGAAGTACAATCCTAAGCTGATGCCTCACCTGCATGTTTCTGTACAGGCATTGGATGATAAAATACTTCAGCTGATGAGAAGGAAGTATGATGCACAGTTTGTAACAGATATATTACAAAAAGTCCAGAGAGAAGTTCCTGGAGTTTCGTTAACTGCAGATATAATAGTAGGATTTCCTCAGGAAGAAGAAATTAATTTTGAAAATACCCTCAGAAATCTTGAAAAAATAGGGTTTTCTGACTTACATGTATTTCCTTATTCTGACAGGGAAAGAACTTCTGCACTGTTATTGGATGGGAAGATAGAATCTTCAGAAAAGAAGAGGAGAGTCAGGGAAATTGAAAAGCTGAATGTAATAAAGTACAAGGAATATAGAGAAAATATGCTTAATTCCATACAGAGAGTTTATATAGAAGAAATAGTTGAAGATAGAGCTTTTGGTTATACTGAAAATTATATAAGGACATTTATAAATCTTAAAAACAGAAACTTTTTAGAGTTAAAAGTTTCAGATTTGGTAGATGTCAGAATAATAAATTTTGATGGAACATTATTAGAAGGAGATGTTATATGAAAAAAATTTTGTTAGGAATAGCAAGTTTAATATTATTCGCTTCATGTCTTGGAAACAAGGAGAACCTGGAAAATAAAAATAGGATATTCAGAAATGGGGATAAATATTATGTATATTATAATGGAAATACCTTTGAACTTCCTAAAGATCTTCATCTGACTAAGGATAAGAAAGTGGAGCAGTACTTTACTACAGGGATACTTCAGCAACTGAATATAGAAGTACTCAATAAGGCTGAGCTGTTAAATGATCTGAATAAATACTTTCCGGAAGGAATAGAATATATAACAGAAGGGGAAGAGGGAAAAGCTACAGTTGAGACACCTATTATAAATGTAGGAAGTGAAAAACATATAGACAGTATGAAATTTGAAAAACTGCTGGCTACATTACCAGCTGTTGTTCAAAATCAAAATACCGCTGGGGTTTCTGGAACAGAAACTAATTCTGCGGCAAATCCTGCAGAATCCTTGAGAGGTAAAAAGATAGAAATTTTGAATGCCAATGGGATAGATGGTTTTGCAAGAAAAATAGGCGAGAAGCTGAAGGAAGCATATTCCTTGGAATTTAATGCAGAAAATTATTCTAAACCTGAAACAATGAACTATGTCATAGTAAGAAAATTTAATGAAGAGGAAGTCATGTCAATACTGGAAACAGCAGGAATTAAATATGCCAGAATAATGACTGATAGTTCAGTAAAACCTGAAGCAGCTTTTGTACTGATAACAGGAAATGACAGTGAGGTAAAATTTACTCTGGAAATAGCTACATTAGGAGATAGTTCCGTGGTGACAGAAAAACTGAAGGGATATAGTCCTGAAATAGTGAAATCTGTTACTTTTGCAGAAGAGCCCATTGACAAGATGACACAGATACAGGTAGTTTACAATAAGGTGGATTTGTACACAGCCAAGATAATTGCTAAAAAGATTGGCGGAAATGTAAAACTGGTTGAAAGCGACAAAATGAATAACAGGATAGTTGTAGTAAGTAAAAATTAATAAAATATGATAATAAATATTGAAAAGGAAGTGTAAAATGCTGGAAAAAAAAGAATTGCCTATAGAGGTGACTTCAATAATTAATATAATTGAAGATAAGAAAGGGCAGGATATAAAAGTATATGATATGCAAGGGAAATCCCCTTTCTTTGATTATTCTATATTGTGTACGGGAAGCTCGAATAGGAATATTGAAGCAATAGCTGTAGACATAAAGAAAAGCTTAAATAATGTAAAAAGTGTAGAAGGTCTTGATGAATGTAACTGGGTCTTAATAGATGGTGGAGATATAATTATAAGTGTATTTAATAAAGATGCCAGGGAATATTATAAGCTGGATAGTTTTTATGAAGGCGTAAATAATGATGTTGGAGAAATACCAGGATGGTTTCCGGGAAATGGGGAGAGATAAGGTATATGAGAGAATTAGATAAAGAGGAGAGGAGTCCTCGATATATATTTTTTATGACTCTGGTTGGAGTTATATTTTCCCTGTTAATACTCAGACTGTTTACTTTACAGATTTTAAATGCTTCAACCTATGAGGAAAAGGCTCTGCAGAACAGGATAAGAACTAATATAGTCAAAGCGACAAGGGGAGAAATATATGATAGGGATGGAAAGCTGCTGGCTAAGAATATCACAGGATATCAGCTTGTCCATTATGATACCAAGAATTTAGGAGCAGCTGATATAGCACTTCTTAAAGAGATACAAAGCTTTACTGATGAGCAGATAGAAGAAAGGCTATCTAAGGAAAAGAAGTCCAGAGCTGAGAAAATAAAGGAAACTGTTTTTGATATAAGAAAGATAAGTGAACTGACAGGATATACGACAGACTATATAATAACAAGATTTAATAAACAGCCACGTACAGGAACGAATCATAAGATTCTTGTAATTGAAGATCTCGATAAGAATATTGCATTAAAAGCAATAGAAAAATTAGATAATGACAGAATAGATATAGTAGAATACAATAAGAGATACTATCCTGAAGACAGCATCGCTTCACATGTAATAGGAAATGTAAAACCTATAAGCAGTAAGGAATATGAAGAGCTGAAGAAGCAGGGATATTTGAATGATGATCTTATTGGTAAAAAAGGTGTTGAGAAACAGTATGATAAGGAAATGAAAGGTCAGGATGGTACTGAAGATGTAGAAGTGGATGTTCATGGAAATGTCATAAGAGAAATCAGGAATGTCGAAAGTATAAGGGGAAAAAATGTCTACCTGTCTATTGACCTGGATCTTCAGAAATATATGACAGAATCTTTTTCAGGAAAAAGCGGGGTATTTATAGCTCTAGAAGTTAAAACTGGGAAAGTAATTACTTTTGTAAGTAACCCTGAGATAAGTTTAAATCTTCTCAGTTCAAGAATTCCAGATGCACAATGGAATGAACTTGTGAATTCCAAGTCAAAGCCGCTAGTGAATAAAGGCATAGCCGGCTTATATCCTCCTGGGTCAACATTTAAAGCTGTAACAGGAATTGCAATACTTGAATCAGGAATTTCACCTTTTGATACGGTACTGTCTACGGGAATATATAAGTTCGGAAAACTGGGATTCAGAGATTCCAGTTCCAGGGGACACGGAATAACGAATTTTTCCAAATCTATAGAAGAATCTGTAAATACATATTATTATGTCTTCTCTCAAAGGGCAGGAATTAACAATATGCTGAAGTATATAAAGGAATTCGGTATAGGAGAAAAAACCGGAATAGACATCCCGGGAGAACAGAGCGGGGTTCTGCCTACACCTGAGTGGAAAAAGAAGAGGTTCAAGAAAAAAGAAGATCAGAAATGGCTGCCTGGTGATTTGATTAATATGTCCATAGGTCAGGGATATGTCCTAACTACACCTATACAGATAGCTATGGCTTACCAGGGGATAGCGAATAATGGAATAATACTTAAGCCGACTGTTGTAGATAAATTTGTAAGCTATGATGGAAAAGTGGAGATAAAGCAGCCAGCTGAACAGCGAAAAATGGATATAAGCAGTAAGAATCTGAAATTACTTCAGAATGCATTGAGACTTCCTGTAAGTAGTAACAGGGGAACAACCAATATACTGAGAATACCTGGTTATCCCGTGTCTGCAAAAACAGGAACAGCACAGAATACAGGGTTCAAAGATAACCATTCATGGATAGCCGGATACTTTCCTTCAGATAATCCTAAGATTGTCTTCGTATCCATAGTGGAAGGTGGCGGATATGGCGGAGTAGCTTCTGGCCAGATGGCAAGACTATTCATAAATAAGTACAGGGAAAAGTATGAACTGAACAGGAATATTGCTTCAGAGACGACATTTGAGAAAACAAATAAAAAAAGATAGACTAAGAAAGATAGAATTTAGAAAAAGGAGGAAAAAAGATGACAGAAAAAGTTAAAAAAGGAAATGAAAAATCAGAATTTCCTTTAAAAAGAGACTTTTCTAAAAATGCAAATATAGCCAGGATCAAGAAGAATACTCAGACTGTAGCCATAAACAGCGAAGAGAATTTGAATGATCCGGTAAAATCAAAATATATACCGAATAAAAAAGATGAAAAGGTAAATACAGTAAATAAAGAAGAGAAAGTATATATAATACCTTTAGGGGGCCTGGAGGAAGTTGGAAAAAACATGACTGCATTTCAATATAAGGATGAAATAATACTGGTTGATGCAGGGCTTACTTTTCCAGAAGATGAACATTTAGGAATAGATGTAATAATTCCTGATTTTACTTATCTTGAAAACAATAAAGATAAGATAAAGGGACTTCTCTTGACCCATGGACATGAGGACCATATAGGAGCCATCCCATATCTGTACCAGAAATTGGGAACAGAAGATATACCAATGTATGGTGGAAGACTTACACTGGAGCTGGCAAAAGCAAAATTTGAAAGAAAAGATATGAAACTTCCTAAAGAAAAAATAATAAAAGGAAGAAGCATACTAAAAATATCAAAATATTTTACAGTTGAATTTATAAGTGTAACACACAGTATAGCCGATTGTTATGCAATATATATAAAGACTCCGGCAGGAACGATACTTCATTCAGGAGATTTTAAAGTAGACCTTACTCCTGTGGATGGTGAAGGTTTTGACTTTGGAAGGCTGGCACAGCTGGGAGAAGAAGGAGTGGATCTGCTATTATCAGATAGTACGAATGCTCAGATTCCAGGATTCACACCTTCGGAAAGGACCGTAGGAGAAAGCTTGAAAGAAGAGTTCAGGAGAGCTCCAGGGAGAATAATACTTGCAGCTTTTGCTTCACATGTGCATAGGCTGCAGCAGATAATCTATATAGCAGAAAGTAACGGAAGAAAAATTGCCATAGATGGAAGAAGCATGTTAAAAATTTTTGAAATATGTTCAAATCTGGGATATCTGAAAATTCCTAAAGGGATAATGATTGATATAGAAGAAGCAGAAAAACTACCTGCAAATAAAGTATTAATCTTATGTACAGGAACACAGGGGGAACCTCTCGCAGCATTGTCCAGAATAGCAAACGGATCACATAAATATATAACATTAAGAAATGGAGATACTGTAGTCATATCAGCAAGTCCTATTCCAGGAAATGAAAAGGCTGCATATAAGAATATAAATCAGCTTCTGAAAAGAGATGCCAATGTAGTATTTGAAAAAGTGGTGGGAATCCATGTTTCAGGACACGGATGTCAGGAAGAACAGAAACTAATGCTAAATTTGATAAAACCTAGAAATTTTCTGCCGGTTCACGGGGAATATATAATGCTCAAAAAGCATAAGGAGCTGGCAGAAGCTGTCGGAATTCCCACAGAAAATATAATCCTGGCTGAAAACGGGATGAAGATAGAACTGTCTAAATCATCATTTAGACCTGTAGGAAAAGTTCCAAGCGGAGTAACCCTTGTTGACGGGTTTGGAATAGGAGATATAGGGAATGCAGTACTGAAGGATAGACAGAATCTTGCAGATGAAGGGATAGTGATAATAACAGTCCCTCAATATAAGACAGGAAAATTTGGAAAACAGATAGAACTTGTAACTAGAGGATTTGTATACAATAAGGATGCAGAAACTTTATTATCTGAAACAAAAAACCTTATAAAGCTTGAGCTGGAAAGCATGGAAAGCCAGGATATAAAGGAAATCGGAAAAATAAAACAGAGATTAAAAATAAAAATAGGAGAATTCTTAAATAAGAAAACAGACAGAGATCCGATAATTCTTCCTATAATAATGGAGGTTTAAAATGAATCTTTCAAGTAAGGAAAGGGCATATCTCAAAAGGCTGGCTCATGATCTGGATCCTATAGTGAGGATAGGTAAAGAAGGAATTGACGAAGATGTCATAAAGAGTATAGCTCAGGTGGTCAAGAAGAGGGAACTTATAAAAGTTAAGATTCTGCAGAATTCAGAAATCAGGACAGGAAGGGAATTGGGAAATGAAATAGCAGAAAAAACAGGATCTGTATATGTAGATTCCATAGGTAAAGTAATGATTTTTTTTAGACCTGATGATAAAAACGGGAAACTGGCAAAAGAATTTAATGAATTTAAAAGAAAGGCGAAAAAATAGATGAACAGTAGCGGAATATTATTTGGAAATAGATTACTGGATATAGCTCTCGTTTCATGTTTTGCAGCACAGTTCTATAAAGTTTTTTCTCCTATGATAAAGGGTGAAAAGATACAATGGGCAAGGCTGATTCAGACAGGGGGAATGCCAAGTTCACATGCTTCAACAGTTGTGTCATTGGCAACAGGAGTATGGCTGCTTAAGGGAACGGCATCTATTGAATTTGCCATTGCTATGGTATTTTCATCCATAGTACTCTATGATGCCACAGGAATAAGAAGACAGGCAGGAAAGCATGCTAAAGCATTGAATAAGCTGGTTGAAAGTATTGAAAAGCGTGATGGAATAGAAATAATTTCAGAAGAATTCAAAGAATTTTTGGGACATACTCCTGTGGAAGTTTTTTGGGGAAGTATACTGGGAATAGTCATAGGAATATTATTTAAAGGATATATTTTAGGATAATTTACAAAGATATTTATAAGAAAAAATAAAATTATAAAAAAAAGCTGTAAGTTATAATACTTACAGCCTTAAAAAGGTAAAGGGAAAATGAAGAAAAGACTAGATCTGATCCTTGTAGAACGGGGGATATCCGAAACAAGGGAAAAAGCTAAGAGAGAGATAATGGCAGGGAATGTTTTTGTAAACGGTCAGGCTGTAACTAAAGCTGGAACTAATTTCAAAGATGCGGAAGAACTTATTATAAAAATAAAGGACAAGTTAAAATATGTAAGCCGTGGCGGATTGAAACTGGAAAAGGCAATAAAAATTTGGAATCTGGATCTTTCCGGTAAAAAGATATTGGACATAGGAGCATCTACAGGAGGATTTACAGACTGTGCATTACAGAATGGAGCAGGGAAGGTTTACAGTGTAGATGTCGGAACTAATCAGCTTGACTGGAAATTAAGGAATGATTCCAGGGTAGTTTCTCTGGAGAGGACTCATATAAAGGACCTTACAATAGAAGATATGGAAAATAATAAGGTAGATTTTGCAGTAGTAGATGTGTCTTTCATTTCATTAACTAAAGTAATACCTTATCTGAAAAAATTCCTGAATGAAGAAGGAAAGGCTGTACTACTTATTAAACCTCAATTTGAAGTAGGAAAAGAAAAAATTGGGAAAAACGGAATTGTTATTGAAGAAAAATATCATGATGAGGCTATAAAGAAGATAATATATTTCAGTAAGGAAAATGGATATGAGCTGGTCGGAATAGAAGACTCGCCTATCAGAGGGACTAAAGGGAACAAAGAATTTTTAGCATTAATAGGACTTAGAGATAGTCTGATGGAGGAGGAATAATGAAAAAAAATAAAAAACTGTATCTTACGATAGGATTTATACTTATAAGTATACCTCTGCTATGTGCTGCACCGCTTATAAAAAGCTCACAGAATAACAAGAATGAAACGGCAGGATATACTAAGGACATTGCTGAACTGACAAGAATAGTGGATGTAATAAATATAATAGAAAGCAGGTTTGTGGGAAAAGAAGAGACACCTAACAAGGAAGAACTTTATAAGGCAGCCATATCGGGAATTATAACCAAGCTGGATGATCCGTATTCTGAATACCTTACAACAGAAGATCTGAAAGAGTTTTCAGAAGATATGGAAGGGGAATATGTAGGAGTAGGAATGGCAGTACAGAAGAAAAAGGGAGAGCCTATGGAAGTTACTTCTCCGTTTGTCGGAAGTCCTGCTGAAAAAGTCGGAATAAGGATAAAGGATAAAATAATAAAAGTAGACGGAAAGGATATATTGCCTCTTACTGCTACTGAAACTACAAAAATGCTGAAAGGAAAGGAAAATACAAAAGTTGAGATAGAAATAACAAGAGAGGGACAGAAAAATCCTTTGAAATTTGTTGTAACGAGAGCTAAGATAAAACTGGAAATGGTTGAAAGTAAAATGCTTGATAATAAAATAGGTTATGTAAGCCTCTTAAGATTTGGGAATAATGTCGGAGATGAAGTACAGAAGGCTGTAGAAAATCTACAGTCACAAGGAATGAAAGGCCTGATTCTTGATCTGAGGCTTAATCCGGGGGGATCTCTGCAGGAAGCCCAAGATATCTCATCCTTATTCGTAAAAGAGGATCTCATAGTTTCATTAAAATATAAAAATGGACAAGAACAGAAATATATGAGGACAAAACAGCAGTTGGGAAATTTTCCCATGGTAGTACTTATAAATAAAGGAAGTGCTTCCGCCTCTGAAATAGTTACAGGAGTTATAAAAGATTATAAAAGAGGAACTGTTATAGGAGAAACTACATTTGGTAAGGGAATTGTACAGCAGATTATACCTCTGAAATCTAATGATGCAATAAAGCTTACTATCGCCCAGTATTTTACTCCTAAAGGTAATTATATCCATGGTAAGGGAATAGAACCTGATATAAAAGTCCCTATGGAAGAGCTGATAGCACTAAAAGGTTATACAAATGAGAGTGAAGAAGCAAAATCTATAAGAAAGAAAGAACTGGAAGAAATTCTTGTCAAGGATAAAGGTGCGGAAGAAGCAAAGAAAATAATTGCTGAAGGAGATATACAGTTAAAAAGAGCTATAGAAGAAATAAGTAAGAAAATAAAGTAAGGCAGGAGATAAATGTTTTATGTAGTAGGAACACCTATTGGAAATCTGGAAGACATGACTTTCAGAGCATTAAGGACTTTAAAAGAAGTTGACTATATATTTGCAGAAGATACGAGAGTGACTAAAAGGTTACTCTCGTATTATGAAATAGAAAAGACCGTATACCAGTATCATGAACATAATAAAATCCATCAAATCCAAAATATCATAAATCTATTAGAAACTAACAAAAAAATAGCATTGGTTACTGATGCCGGAACACCATGCATATCAGATCCGGGTTTTGAACTTGTAAATGAAATACTGAAAAAGAATATTAAAGTAACAGGAATCCCAGGAGCATCTTCGATTATCACAGGAGCCAGCATATCTGGACTTGATATGAGGAGGATGGCTTATGAAGGATTCCTTCCTAAGAAAAAAGGGAGACAGACCTTGTTTAATAAGCTAAAAGAAGAAGAAAGGACCATTATCATATTGGAATCTCCTAACAGGATCTTAAAGACGCTTAGAGATGTCAGAGAATACCTTGGAGAACGGTATGTAGTAATTACAAGGGAACTGACTAAAATATATGAAGAAGTTATAAGAGGGGATATAAGTGATGTTATAGGACAGCTGGAAAAAAAACCTTTAAAGGGAGAGATAGTACTGTTCATAAGGTCAGTCAGCGATAACGGTGTATACCTAAAAGACAGGAGGAATATTGAATAATGAACATAAACTGGTATCCTGGACATATGAAGAAGACAAAGGATATGATAGCAGAAAACCTTAAGATAATAGATGTTGTAATAGAGATACTGGATGCAAGAATCCCTTTATCAAGTAAGAATCCTGATATAACTCATCTGGCTAAGAATAAAAAGAAAATAACAGTCCTGAATAAGGTAGATCTGGTAGACGGCAAGGACTTGAAAAGGTGGGAGAAATATTTTCTGGATAACAGTGTTTCTGACTATTTTGTAGCACTCAGCGTGGAAAAGGGTACAAACTTTAATGAACTCAGAAAAATAACTGACATGATATATTCGGAAAAATTGAAAAAAATGAAACAGAAAGGGCTCAGAAAAACAGAAGTAAGAGCGATGGTAGTAGGTATACCCAATGTAGGTAAATCAAAATTCATAAACAAATTTGTAAATAAAAATAAAGCAAGGGTAGGAAATACACCAGGATTTACTAGAGGAAAACAATGGATAAAGATAGACAATAAGCTGGAACTGCTGGATACCCCGGGAGTCTTATGGCCAAAATTTGAAGATGACTATGTAGGATATAATCTTGCTATTACTGGTTCAATAAAAAATAATGTTCTGCCTTTAGAAGAAGTCAGCTCAAGATTTCTGGAAAAAATGAAAGAGCTCGGAAAGATTGAAGAACTTGTAAAAGTATATAATATAGAAGATTATTTAGGAGAAATAGAAATAGAAAATATGGAAAATTATAAGATAATGGAAATTTTAGAAAAAAGGTTAGGAGTTTCTAAAACGGAAGAGAATAATTATGATATAATATCTATGAGAATATTAAAGGATTACAGAATGGGAAAAATAGGAAAATTTTTTTTGGAACTACCTGAACATTTTGAAAGATATTAATCTATATTTTGAAAGGATACAGTTATGAGAGTAGGAATATTTACAGATACATACAAACCTCAAGTAAACGGAGTTGTAAGTTCTATAACGACACTGGAGCGTGAACTGAGGAGGCTGGGACATAAAGTATATATAATAACTACAACAGATCCTGATGCCCCTGAAGTGGAACCCAATGTCCTGAGGATACCGAGTGTAGAATTTAAGCCGGCTCCACAGTACAGGTTAGGGTTAGTATATTCATCAAAGATAATAAAAAAGATAAAGAAGCTGGATTTAGATATACTTCATTCGCAAACAGAATGGGGAGTGGGGACTTTTGCAAGATTTGCAGCTTCAAAGCTGGAAATACCTCTAGTCCATACATATCATACCTTATATGAATATTATACCCATTATATCTTTAAAGGACATATGGTGGCTCAGGCTAAAAAAATAGCAGCAGCAATAAGTAAATTTTATTGTGAAAAATGTGATTCACTGATAGTGCCTACAAGAAAAGTTGAAGAAATACTTTATTCTTATGATGTAGATAAAGAAATGAATATAATTCCTACAGGGCTTGATATTTCAAAATTTTATAGAAAGAATTACAGTGAAGAGGACAGAATCTTTGTGAGAGAAAGCTTCGGAGTGGAAGATACGGATTTTCTATGTGTCTATGTAGGAAGAGTAGCGGAGGAAAAAAGTATAGATGTTCTTATTGAAATGTTTTCCAAGATAGAGGATCCAGGATATAAATTCATGATAGTAGGAAAAAGTTATGGAGATGTTGAGGAAAAATTGAAAGAACAGGCACATTCTCTAGGAATACAGGATAAGATAATATTTGTAGGTGAAATTCCCCATGAAAAAGTAGCTATTTACTATCAGATAGGGGATGTATTCTTAAATGCGAGCATATCAGAAACTCAAGGACTTACCTTTGTGGAGGCTATGGCTGCAGAAACTCCTGTAAATGCCAGATATGATTTGAATCTTGAAGACTTAATTGTAAAGAATAATGCAGGACTGGTATACAGGGATACAGAAGAATTTATAGGAAATATCAAGAAATTAAAAGAAGATGAAGAATTTAAAAAAAGAATAATAAAAAATGCATTCAATGTTTCTCAGGATTATACAGCAGAGAAGTTTGGAGAAAGGGTAGAGGAATTATATAAAAAGACAATAGAGGAGTATGACAGACATGAAAGTTTTACTATTTTCAGAGGGGAAAAATACATTCAGCAGATCAGGCGTTGGACAAGCCTTAAACCATCAAAAAGAAGCCCTTGGAGCAAATAATATTGAATATACACTGGATCCTTCAGACAGTTATGATATTGCACATATAAATACTATAGGTCTGAAGTCATGGAATGTATTAAAAAAGGCAAAAAAGGCAGGAAAACCGTAATATATCATACACATACGACATATGAGGATTTCAGGGGGAGTATTAAGTTCAGCAATCAGCTGGCGCCAATAATCAGATTCTGGGCCAGGAAACTATATAATAACGCAGACTATCTAATATCTCCTACAGAATATACAAAAAAACTGATGGAGGAAAAATATCTAAAGGCTCCCAAGGAAATAAGGGTGATATCCAATGGAGTGAATACAGAAAAATTCTGTAAGAATGAAGAATTGAAAAACATCTTCCTGAAAGAATACGGTATTAATAAGCCTTTGATAATAACGGCAGGATTACCTTTTGAAAGAAAAGGGATAAGGGATTTTATAGAAATTGTGGAAAAATGCCCTGATTATCAGTTCATATGGTTTGGTTCCTCAAGCATAAAGCCTATGTTGCCCAAAAAAATACAAAGAATAATAGACAATCCGCCTAAAAACCTTCTTTTTCCAGGATATGTCGAAAAAGATATACTTATAGGAGCTTTTAGTGCGGCAAAGGCCTTTCTGTTCATGACTTATGAGGAGAATGAAGGAATAGTAGTTTTAGAAGCACTTTCTTCCAGATTGCCATTAGTAGTAAGGGATATTCCTGTATATGATGGTTGGCTGTCAGATGGAGAAAATTGTCTTAAGGGTAGAGATAATAATGAATTCTATAAAAAAATAGTATCTGTAGTCAACAGAAAGGTCAAGAATATAGATGAAATTATAGAAAATGGAAATAAGATAGCTAAGGACAGGGATTTAGTTAAAATAGGAATGGAATATAGAAGATATTATGAAGAAATTCTTAAACTAGAGAAATAATACACTTTCTATTATCAGATTATAAAGAAAAGGAGAAGAATAATATGAACATTACTGAAAAAATTAAAGAGCTGGCGTTATTACATCAGAAGGAGATAGTGGAGCTTAGAGAATATTTACACGAAAATCCTGAGCTTGATTTAGACTTATTCAATACTTCCAGGATAATAAAAGAAAAATTGGACAGTCTTGGAATCGAATATACTGAAATGGCACAGACAGGGATATGTGCCCTGATTAGGGGAGAAAAGGGAAATGTAGATGATGAGGACAGAAAAACGGTATTACTGAGAGGAGACATGGATGCACTTCCTATTCAGGAAGAGGCGGATGTTCCTTTTAAATCAAAAGTAGAGGGGAAAATGCACGCATGTGGTCATGACGGTCATACTGCAGGACTATATGGGGCATTACTGATAATAAATGATTTAAGAGGTGAGCTCGAAGGAAATGTAAAGTTTGCTTTTCAGCCAGGTGAAGAAAGAAGTGGCGGTGCTGAAAAAATGATACAGGAAGGGATTCTTAAAAACCCTGAAGTTAATATAGCTTTTGGACTGCATTTATGGGGACCTCTAAAAGAAGATAGGATAACAATGATGACAGGGCCTATGATGGCATCTCCAGATGAATTTTCTATTACCATAACCGGCAAAGGAGGACATGCTTCAGCTCCTGAATTAAGTATAGATCCTGTAGTGATTGCTGCCCAAGTGGTGCTGGGACTGCAGTCTATAAGGAGCAGAATGGTAAGCACTTTTTCTCCACTAGTTGTAACCTGTTCGGTAATAAAGGCAGGAGAGGCTTTTAATGTAATTCCCAATGATGTCGTTATTAAAGGAACCGTAAGAACACTGGATAAGGATCTGAGAGATAAGGTTCCTTTAATGATGGAGCAGATTATAAGAGGTATAACTTCGGCATATGGAGCAAATTTCAGCTTAAATTATAATAAGTATTATCCTACTCTTATAAATGATGATGAGGCAGTAGGAATTTTAAGGGAATCAGCTATAAAGATATTAGGAGAAGAAAACTATGAAGAGCTTGAAAATCCTGTAATGGGTGGAGAAGACTTTTCATACTTCGGATATAATGTACCTTCAGCTTTCGGTTTTTTAGGAATTGCACAGGAAGGGAAAGAAATACCGTACCATCATCATCCAAGGTTCCATTTTAGAAGCGAGATGGCGGCACAAAGTGCTAAGATACTTTCGCAAGTAGCATTTGATGCTATTGAAGGTTTGAATAAGAAAAAAGCAGAAAAAAGCAAAAAAAATATTGACAAATAAATATAAAAATGGTAGTATATTATCTGTCCAGTGAAAACATTGAGATAGCGGTGCATAGCGCAGCTCGGTAGCGCACCTGCCTTGGGAGCAGGGGGTCGCAGGTTCAAATCCTGCTGCACCGACCATTTCAGAAATTTGCGGGAGTAACTCAGTTGGTAGAGTGTCAGCCTTCCAAGCTGAATGTCGCGAGTTCGACCCTCGTCTCCCGCTCCATTTT
>CAYYAV010000012.1:0-17043 GCA_964469865.1 uncultured Fusobacteriales bacterium
TAGCTCCTTATTTTGAATCAGGAGGAATAAATGCTCTTGGAATAGCATGGAAATCTGGAATAGCAGCAGAAGTCATAGGACTTCCTGATAATTCTATTGGAGAAATACTGTATGAATCAAAAATATATCTGAATACAGAAAGCCTGTTTTCATGGGCAGTTGTTATTATTATCCTAGTATTTTTAAGTGAAAAAATTTTTGTGTATGCAGTGAAGTTTATTATAGGGAAGATAGAAAGGAAATAGGATGATAAAAATAGAAAATCTTTCAAAGAAATATGGAGAAAATATCGTTTTTGAAAATGTATCCTTTTTTTTTAAAGAAAACAGCATAACAGCAGTCATGGGAAAATCAGGTTCAGGAAAGACAACTCTTCTGAGAATAATTATGGGACTGGAGGAATATACCGGAAATTCAGAAGGCCTGAAATATAAGAAAATAGGAGCAGTTTTTCAGGAAGACAGGCTATGTGAAAACCTTTCAGCTATAACAAATGTTTCCATGGTGTGTAAAAAGGGTACTGTAACAAAAAAAATTAAGGAAGAGCTGGAAAGTATAGGACTTAAAAGAAATGCAGTGAAACCGGTAAAGGAGCTTAGCGGTGGGATGAAAAGGAGGGTAGCTATAGTCAGGAGCATTATGGCTGAACCTGATATTATAGTTTTTGATGAACCTTTCAAAGGACTAGATATAGAAACAAGGAAGGAGGTCATATCCTATCTAAGGAAAAAACTGGAAAATAGAACAGTAATAATAGTGACCCACGATATAGAAGAAGCAAGGGCATTAAATGCAGAGATAATAAATATATAACTAATATGGAAAGGAAGATATAGATGAAAAAAAGAATTTTAGCAGTACTGTCAGCTCTCATAATAATTCTGGTAATTATAACGAGCTGTGGAGAAAAAAAATCAGAGAACAGGGAAAATATACAATCAGGATCAGAACGAGAAGGAGAAATAGTAAAAATTGCTGCGATAAAAGGACCGCCTGCCATGGGGATAGTAAAATTATTTTCTGATAATGAAGAAGGAAAGACTTTAAATAAGTATAACTCAAAAATAGTTGCTACTCCTGATGAAATAGTAGCTATGATAGGAAAAGGAGAACTGGATATAGCATCAATCCCTTCAAATCTTGCTTCCGTATTGTATAATAAGACAGGGGGAAAGGTACAGGTAGCTTCCATTATAGCTTTTGGCATACTCTACGTTATAGAAAATAATGGAGAAACAGTAAAAACGGTAAAGGACTTAAAGGGAAAGACAATATATGCCAATGGAAAAGGTGCGACTCCGGAAATAGTGCTAAACTATATTCTTAAAGAAAATGGACTAGAGCCGGGAAAAGATGTTCAAATTGAATTTAAGTCGGAAGCTTCGGAAGTTGTAAGTACACTGTCAAGAGACCCTGAAGGAATAGCTCTTTTAAATCAGCCTTTTGTAACGGTAGCCAGAAATAAGAACCCTAAATTAAGAATAGCATTTTCTGTAGAGGAAGAATGGGATAAAGTTTCAGGAAGTACAAAGGGATCCCAAGTTTCAGGAGTAATTATTCTAAACAGGGACTTTGCAGAAAAAAATCCAGAAAAGGTAATGAATTTCCTGAAAGAATATGAACAGTCAGTAAAATTTGTTAAAGAAAATATTGATGAAGGGGCAAAGTTGATGGAAAAATATGATATAATCCCGGAACCTCTGGCTAAAAAAGCTATTCCTGAAACAGAGATTACATATGTGGCAGGAGAGGAAATGAAAGAAAAGATTTCAGCATATTTAAAGATACTTTTTGAAGTGGATCCGAAAATAATAGGAGGAAAGATTCCGGGAGATGATTTCTATTATATAAATAAATGATGTATATCCAATAAAACAGGTCAGAATAAAAATACTTCTATTATTTGGCATACACTAAACTTGAATAGTGTTTCCGGTAATAGAAGTATTTTTTGAAGGTAATTTATAATAATAATGATTTATATCTTATTTTTTTCAAAATAGTGAGTATGCAATAAGTCATGTGCCTCGTGGCTTAAAGGTTTTCCTAGATATTTTTCATATAATTTTTGAATATAAGGATTATCATGAGATTTTCTTATTGTCTTGGAAGTATCTTCCAGATCAAGGACTTTAGTCCTTTTTTTGAGGATAGAGGCATCTCCGTGATGATACGGCTGTCCTCCGCCACCAACACATCCACCTTTACAGGCCATTATTTCTATGGCATGATACTTGGATCTCCCTGCCCTTATTTCATTTAAGAGTTTTCTTGCTTCCCCCAGACCATGTGCTATACCAATTTTTAGATCCAGGTCTCCGACTTTTACGTCGGCACTTCTGACTCCTTCAATTCCTCTTACTTCCTTATAGTCTATTTTTTCAAGGCTTTTTCCGGTATACCAGTCAGCAGCAGTCCTGAGGGCGGCTTCAATAACTCCTCCGGTTCTTCCGAATATAGCCCCGGCTCCTGTAGATTCTCCTAAAGGATTATCAAAATCTTCATCCTCAAGGGAATCAAAATTTATATTTGCATATTTTATAAGCCTTCCTAATTCCCTGGTAGTTATGACAATGTCAGTATCAAAATTTCCATCTTTTGAAAATTCTTCCCTGTCAGCTTCATATTTTTTTGCGAGGCAAGGCATGACAGATACAACAATCAGATCTTTTCTGTCTATACCCAGCTCCTCGGTATATATGTTCTTTGCAACTGCTGAAAACATCTGCATAGGAGATTTTGCAGAAGAAGGAATATCCAGTAAGTCTGGGAAATTATGTTCAAAGAAGTTAACCCATGCAGGACAGCACGAAGTGAGAAGAGGAAGCTTTACAGTAGTATCCCCGTTCTTATATCTTGTCAGCCTGTCAAGTAGTTCAGAAGCTTCTTCCATTATGGTTAAATCAGCAGCAAAATCTGTATCAAAAACTTTGGCAAATCCCAATTTTCTTAAAGCAGAAACCATCTTTCCTGTTACAGGAGTTCCGGCAGGGTAGCCAAATTCTTCTCCAAGGGCTGTCCTTACAGCCGGAGCTGTCTGAACTATTACGGTTTTTTTAGGATTAGCCAGGGCAGATAATACATCCCATGTGGCATCTCTTTCCACTAAGGCTCCTGTTGGACATACAGCGACGCATTGACCACAAAAAGTACACACAGTATCCCTTAAATCCATTTCCAGGGCAGTAGAAACTACAGAATTGAATCCTCTGTCAATTGCAGAAAGAGCTCCTACAGTCTGGACTTCATTACACATTGTTTCACATCGTCTGCACATTATACACTTATCCCTGTCCCTTATTATTGCTTTTGTAGCATCTATTCTATAATTTGATTCCTTTCCCTGATATTTTATTTCCCGTATGCCAAAATCTATAGCTAAATCCTGTAACTCACATTCTCCTGATTTCTGACAGACAAGACAGTCTTTAGGATGATCGGAAAGAAGTAGTTCTAGAACAGTCTTTCTCGCATTTAGAACTCTTATAGTATTAGTTCTGACTTTCATTCCTTCGTAGACAGGAGTGGAGCATGACGGAGCAAGGTTAGCCTTCCCGTCAACCTCAACGACACAGACTCTACAGGAAGCTGCTTTATTTATACACCCGAAGTCTGATAAGTTCAAGTAACATAATGTAGGAATATTTATACCTATTGTCCTGGCAGCAGCATTTACAGTAGTCCCTTGTGGAACCTGGATCTGGTTGCCATCTATCGTTATATTTACTAATTTTATAGTTTTATCCATAATCTGACCCTCCGCTAAGCTCTATCTATAGCTTCAAATTTACATGCATTGTAGCAGGCACCGCACTTTATGCAGATAATTTGATCTATTTCATGTTTTTCTTTGACTTTTCCTTTTATACATTCAACAGGACAGACTCTTGCACATGCAGTACATCCTATACATTTTTCATTTATTTCAAATTTCAGGAGATTTGTACATTTGCCCGCAGGACATTTTTTATCTCTTACATGGGCAACATATTCATCCCAGAAATTGGAAAGTGTAGATAATACAGGATTTGGTGCAGTCTGACCTAGACCGCAAAGAGAAGTATCTTTTATTACATGAGCCAGTTCTGATAATTTATCCAGATCTTCTTCAGTTCCGTTTCCGCTTGTTATTTTTTCTAAAATTTCAAGAAGTCTTAGATTTCCTATTCTACACGGAGTACATTTTCCACATGATTCATCAACGGTAAAGTCAAGATAGAATTTTGAAACCGAAACCATGCAGTCGTCCTCATCCATAACGATCATTCCTCCGGATCCCATCATAGATCCTTTCTCCTTTAAAGTATCAAAATCAATAGGAGTATCTAAATCTTTGACAGTCAGACATCCGCCAGATGGTCCCCCTGTCTGGACAGCTTTAAAAGCTTTTCCATCTTTAATACCGCCACCTATATCATATATTACTTCTCTTAAAGTAGTCCCCATTGGAACTTCTATCAGTCCGATATTATTTATTTTTCCTGCCAGAGCAAAAACTTTTGTGCCGGTTGATCTTTCTGTTCCCATATTTTTAAATATTCCGTCTTTATCATTTATGATAAAAGGGATATTTGCCAGAGTTTCAACATTATTTACATTGGTAGGTTTACCCCAATAACCGCTCTCTGCCGGAAATGGGGGTTTTGTTGTAGGTTCTCCTCTTTTTCCTTCCATTGAATGTATGAGAGCTGTCTCCTCTCCACATACAAATGCTCCTGCACCGTATTTAATCTCTATATCAAAATCAAATCCGGAATCAAGAATATTTTTCCCTAATAGCCCTCTTTCTTGAGCATCTTTTATGGCCTTCTGGAGAATCTTTACTGCCAGAGGATATTCTGCCCTGATATATACAAGACCTTTACTTGCCCCTATAGCATAACCGCATATTGTCATAGCTTCTACTATTGAATGAGGATCTCCTTCAAGGATGGCTCTGTCCATAAAAGCACCCGGATCTCCTTCATCAGCATTACATACAACATATTTTTCATCTGATTCATTATCCAGAGCAAACTGCCATTTCAATCCTGTGGAGAAACCGCCCCCTCCTCTTCCTCTAAGACCGGAATCCTTTATTATATTGACAACTTCCTGTCTTGTCATTTTTACAGCCTTGTCAAGGGCCTTATATCCGTCGTAGAGGAAATAGTCATTTATATCTTCAGGATCAATAACACCGCAGTTTCTTAGTGCTATTTTTTTCTGCTTCTTATAGAAATCAATTTCATCTGAATCTCTTACTGTTTCCTTTGTAAGAGGATTCTTATATAGGAGCTTTTCTACAATCCCATTTTCCATAAGATCCTTATTTATAATTTCATCAACATCATCAGGAGTAACTTCGGCATAAAATGTATTATCAGGAAGTATCTTTACTATCGGTCCCTTTTCACAGAATCCTACACATCCTGTTTTTACAATTCTTATTTCCTCTTCTTTTCCAAGGTCTTTAATCTTTTTCTTAAGATTTTCTAAAATTCTGTCATTACCTGAAGACAGGCATCCCGTTCCACCACAGACTATAACTTCTTTCCTATATTTCCTTTCCTTTTTTATATTCTGCTGTATACAGGTCAAATCTTTTTCTGAAGCTATTCGCAACATATACTTTCCTCCATTTTTAAGAACTTTATTAAAATAACCTTTTCTAATATTCTGCTATTATCTTCGCGACATCACCAGGTTTTACTTTCTGATAGACTTTTTCTCCTACCAGCACTACAGGAGCTATTGCACATGCACCTACACATCTGAGTGCATCAATGGAAAATTTTCCGTCAAATGTCGTTTCACCAGGTTTTATATGAAGCTGTTTTTCAAATTCTTCTAAAACCTTGTCCGCTCCTCTCACATAGCATGCTGTCCCCATACATATGGATATAGGATATTTTCCTTTAGGAATCATTGTAAAGTATGAATAGAAGCTTACGACACCATAAATATGAGCCAGGGATTCCTCCATATGTTCCGCTATAAATGCCTGAACATCAGAAGGCAGATAACCGAATATGCTTTGAGCTTTATGAAGTACCGCTATTAGGGAGCCTTCTTTAGTTTCAAGTGCATCTATAAAAGCTTTAAGTTCATTGAAACCATCTTCTTTTAATTTGTTATTGCACATTTTTTTCTCCTTTAAGATATTTTGTTATTAATACTGGTATACCATATTTTTTGTACTAGTCAATGAATATAGTATAATTATTTTTTATTTGAAATTAAAATTATTTTTTTATTAAATAAATTTTTTCATGGAATCAGGGTAGGGAAAAGCTGTTAATCCTGAAGTAAAATAAAATTTCTTAAAATAGGGTCCATAAAATATTAAAAAGTAAAGAAGTGTGATATAATAATAAAAAATAAACTGCAGATAGAAAGGATTGTTATGAAAATACTCGTTATACATACAGCCTTTATAGGAGATATAGTCTTATCTACACCTTTAATACAGAGGCTTAAGGATATGTACCCAGATTCGGAAATAGATTATCTTACATTGCCGGGGAACAAGGTTATAATAAGTAACAACCCCAACTTAAATGAAATACTGACATATGATAAGAAGGGAGCGGACAGGGGAATAAAAGGTTTCCTACGGATTCTGAAAAAGTTGAAGGAAAGGAAATATGACTATGCTGTAATTCCCCATAGGTTCATAAGGTCAATAGCTCTGGCACGGCTTGCTAAAATTCCTAAGATAGTGGGATTTGACGTATCTACCGGTTCATGGCTGTTAAAGGAAAAAATACATTATGACATGAAAAAACATGAAGTGGAGAGGCTTCTTGACCTTGTAGGATATAACGGCTCTAAAATACCGGTAAGGATATATCCGTCAGAAGAAGATTTTAAAAAAATAAAGGAAATACTGAAAAAGAAGAAGTATGATAAGCTTACCGTAATTGCTCCAGGAAGTCAGAGACCCGAAAAAATATGGCCTATAGAAAAATATAGGGAGCTTATATCAAGACTTTCGAATGAGAAAAGAAATCTTATTGTAATAACAGGAGGGAAGGCAGAAAAGGCCCTTCCGCTTGATTTTGAAAGGGAGGAAAACATTATGGATCTAAGGGGGGAAGTGAGTTTACTGGAATTTTCAGCCCTCCTGTCTGAAGCAGATGTCATAGTAAGTAATGACAGCTCCCCTGTACATATAGGAAGTGGTTTTGACAAGCCGTTTATTATAGGAATATTCGGACCTGGGAAAAGATGTCTTGGATTCTTTCCCTGGTCAGACAGGAGTGTAGTGATAGAAGATAACGAATTTTATGAAAATAATATGGAAAATATTCCTGAAAGGCAGCATGGATACAGGAAAGATTATTATAAGGGAATACCTTTAATAACTGTCGACAGAGTATACGGGGAAGTTGTGAAGAGGCTATGAATATTATAAATAAAAAATAATTTTATAAATCCTTCTGATTGTAATCAGATTCTTTTTGTGGATAAATAAAATTATTTTTTATTATATACCTAGAATATATATATATATATTTAAGAGACAGATATTAAAATTTAGAATTTCTTTTATCAGAAAGAATCTTCTTCTGCATGAAATTAAGAATAATCAGAAGAATGACACACATGAAGATCATAGGTTTTTTGTTATGGTTATATTCTGTCAGTCCCTGAATGAGGTAAGCCATATAAGAAGCTTTTAGCCCTGTTTCCAGAGCAGTGTATCCTGACATCTCTATATTTTCTGTTTTATAATAGGTCAGGCCTATAAGTTTTGACGGAATAATAATGAAGAAAAAATAAATCAGACTCAGTATTCCGATTCCAAAATATGCAAGATGATGGAGATACATATTATGAGTATTGGTAAGTCCCACCTTATCTTCAACTCCATAATTCTGTGCAATATAATTCCAGACTCCTTTGGATTTAAAATATTCTATATTAAAAGTTATCCTTTCTTCTGTAGTCATACCCCATAATGGACTTTTTTTAAAGGAAGAGATAGCTGCATCCCAGAAAATAAGTCTTAAATTGCTTGAAGGATCCTCTTTTATTCTTATTATATACTGAAGACGATCTTTAATTGTATGAGGTAACAGGAAATATCCTCCTGAACAGAAGACGAAGAAGGCGAGAATATATTTCCTGTTCTTTTTATATAGAAGATACATGACAGTCGGAATAAGGCATATATATACCATTTTTGATCTGTTGACTATGATTATAAAAAGATCCAAAAGGAAAATAGATATTAAAAAAGCCTTTATCATTATATTCCTATTTCTGTCTTTGCTTCTGTAGAACAGGATGAATGAAAGTAAAAATAAAAGCAGGATACACATTATGTTTGCAAAATCCTGAGTCTGAAGCTCAAAATAGATTCTCGGGTATTCAAAACCTTTTGGATTGGCCCAGCTGTCATAGTTATTTATGAAGATGACAAGAGTTATACACAAGGATATGATACCTCCTATTAAAAAAGATATCAGGAAATTCCAGAGTTTTCTTTCTGTATTTATGAAAAAGACCAGAGGAAAGAAGATGAGCCAGAAAAGATAGTGCTCTATGTCAACCCTGGAAGAGATACCCCCACTTAAAAAAGATATTATAAATGGAGTAGAGATAAAAATTGATAATCCGGCTGTTATTTTCCTGTCAATCAGATTCTTAAAAGCATTTCTATTTTCTTTTGAGACCATTGATATGAGAAAAACAAGTAATATAATATAGCTAAGAGTCTGTTCTCCTTTATAAGATAAAAAAAGGATAACAGGAAACAAAACTGATAAAAAGTATCCAAAATTATTTAATTTTTTCATATGTGTTCCTTTCCTTCATATATTTTCATCAATTTTATCATAGAAAAGATAATTTTGGAATAAATTTATCATTTTTTATGTTATAATATACAGAAACAGCTAACTAAATTTTAAAAATAAAGGAAGTTTGTAAAATGTCATCTTTAAAACTAAGTATCATTATACCTGTATATAATGTTGAAAAATATCTGGAAAAATGTCTAGGTTCACTATGCAATCTTGGAATAGAGAATGAAATAATAATTATAAATGACGGAACACCGGATGATTCTCTGGAAATAGCTGAAAATTTTAGGCAGGCTCACAGAAATGAAAATATAGTAATAATATCTCAGGAAAACCAGGGATTAAGTGAGGCAAGGAACAGAGGGCTTAAGGCAGCTAAAGGAGAATACGTATCCTTTATAGACAGCGATGACTTTGTTGATACGGAAGAATACAGGACTTTTATAAAGGAAGTAATAGAAGATAGTGTAGATATAGGAATAGGAAGATACAAGAAGATACTCGAAAAAGGTAATGAAAACAGACTGGAATGTGTTACTGAAATAAGGGATTATAAAAGAGGAGAAATAAAGACAGGAAAAGAATATCTTGAAAAAATGTACAGGGAATTTATGCATGGTCCTGAAGTTTGGGATGATATATTCAGGAGGGAATTCCTTCTGGAAAACAGGATATTCTTTAAGAAGGGAAGAATACATGAAGATGAAATATTTACCATAGAGACTATGCTGAAAGCATCAAAAGTAAAATTTTACGGTATCTATTATTACAACTACTTGCAGAGAGGACAGAGCATAATGTCTACCAGGTCTTTAAAAAGCTACCAGGATATGGAAAAAAATATAAATGAAATCTATAGCTTTATGATGGAGGAAAAGGACGAAAGGATAAGAAAAATACTAGAGGAAGAAATTCACAGACTATATAAGATAATAATAAAGCATACGGAAAGCCGGTATAAGGAAGAAAGTAGAATTTTTAAGAAAAATTACAGGAAACTGACATCAGGTTATAAAGAAAATAAATTACGGAAGATGTTTTCAAGACTAAGAAAAAGTTTTAGAAAAAGAATAAAGATATAGAACCGGAGGAGTCTTAAATGAAATTGAGTATTATTATACCTGTGTACAATACAGAAAAATATATAAGTCAGTGTATTGAAAGCGTGCTGTCCATAAAGGGTATAGAAAATGAAGTAATAGTTATAAATGACGGCTCTACAGATGGCTCTCTGGAAATACTGAAGAAATACGAGGGAATCTGTTCCCATATAAAGGTGATAACCCAGGAAAATCAGGGAGCAAGTATGGCCAGAAATAGGGGAATACAGGAATGCAGAGGTGATTACATATATTTTCTGGATAGTGATGACTGGATAGAGACAGAGTCATTTGAAGAAATAATAAAGGAACTGGAAGAAGATTACAGAAATAATCAAGAGCTGGACATCATTGTAGGAAAGGAAAAGGCATATAATGACTTTACCGGATATGAAGTGCTGGATGAAAGGATACCGGGGGAACTGACAGGAAAAATAATGTCCGGAAGGGAATTTATGAAAAAGGCTTTAAAAAATAAGTTCTGGAATGTGAGGCTTCCGATATACGTTTACAGGAGAAAGCTCCTTACAGAAAATAATATCAGGTTCCCTATAGGAAGAAAATCTAATGAAGATGAGGTCTTTTCCATAGATGTGTTCTATCATGCAGAAAAACTGAAAATTACTGACAGGATATTCGGATATTACAGGGCAAGAAGCGGGAGCATAATGTCTGTCTTAAATATAAGGCATTCAGAAGATATTTTTGAAAATGTGAAGGAACTTATAGAAAAATATAAAGATGAAGAAAATACAGAAACACGGAACATGATATTCTATATGATAAAAAGATATTATAAAAATTCAATGAAAAAAGCTATACAGTGTGACAGGAAAGATGTCTTTGACAAAATCTATAGACAGTTTAAGGATGACTGCAGGAAATATCTGTTCAGGACAGAATATAGGAAATTTGAAAATCTGGAACTTTATATAATCTATTTTACCGGGAGTCTAGTATTCTCATCAGGAAAGAAAATAAAAGAAATAATGAAAAGGAAAAAACAGGAAGGATGATATAATGAATGGGATCCCGAAGAATTTTTATTACATATGGGTAGGTGACAGAGAAAAGCCTGCAATATTTTATCAATGCTATAATTCCTGGGAAAAAAACATGCCGGATTATGAGATAGTAGAAATAAATGACAGGAAGTTTAATATAGATGAACATTTGAAGGAAAATAGGTTTTTTGCCGAGTGCTACAAGAGAAAACTGTGGGCCTATGTGGCAGATTATATAAGAGTGAAGTATTTATATGAAAAAGGGGGTATATTTCTTGATATAGATATGGAAATCGTAAAGGATTTTACCAAAATACCTGAATTGTCTGAAACAGAAGACTGTGATTTCTTTGCAAGCTTTGAAAGTAATGAAGGAATAGGGCTTGGATTGTTTGGAGCAAAAACAGGAAGTGAAATATTAAAGAAGATGATAGAATTTTATGAAGATGAAGTATGGAAGACACCTTTTTTTACTTTGCCTCAGATAATAAGGTATATATTGAAGGAGAAGATGGGCTATGATCTTTCAGGAAATGAAGTAATAGACAGGAACAAGGGAATATATATATTGAAAAAGGAATATTTCTATCCTTTTCTTCCACATGAAAAGTTTGAAAGAAATATGCTGACAGACGAAAACTATGCCATACATTGGTGGAATCACTCATGGAAAGGATTAGAGCCTTTCCTGTTCCTTAAGACCAAGCATCTGAGAGGTGTAAGAAAATATATAAAGAAGACGGGAATCTATATGCAGATGTTTAGGGACTTTATAAGAAATAAAAAATAGAGATAGGAGAAATCTGATGAAATTATCTGTTGGAATAATAACTTATAATGAAGAAGACAGGATAGGAAGAACTCTTGATGCAGTAAGGGATATTGCCGATGAAATAATAATAGTTGATAGCGGAAGTACAGACAGGACAGTAGAAATAGCTAGGTCAAAAGGAGCTTCTGTATCTGTGGAAAAATGGAAGGGTTACGGATCTCAGAAAAATTCTGTCCTGGAAAAATGTAAAGGAGAGTGGATCCTGTTATTAGATGCTGATGAGGTTGTCTCCTTGCAGCTTAAAGAAAAGATAAAATTCCTTATAAGCAGTGAAAAAAGTGAATATGATGTATATAAAATTAAGCTCAGGAATATATGTTTTGGAAAAGAGATAAAATTTGGGGGATGGGATGACTATGTAATAAGACTCTGGAAAAACGGAAAGGTAAAGATAAGTGAACGTGAAGTCCATGAACAGTATATGACAGAGGGCAGGATAGGAAAACTGAATGAAAAGATAGTACATTATACATATGATACAATAGAGCAGTTTCTGGAAAAGCTTAACAGATATACTACCCAGAGTGCTATGCAGTATGAGAAGGAAAGAAAAAGGGCAGATATATTTAAAATATACTCAAAGATGGTTTACAGGTTCATAAGGATGTATATCCTACAGATGGGCTTTCTTGACGGATATGAAGGATATCTGCTTGCCAAATACAGCTCTATCTATACAATGACAAAATACACGAAGCTAAGGGAGGAATACTTTAGAAATCTGGGAAAAGATACATCATTAATAGTTACAACATATAATTGGCCTGAGGCCCTTGAACTCTGTCTAAACAGTGTGATTAGGCAGACGGTACTTCCGAAGGAAATAATTATAGCTGATGACGGTTCAGGTAAAAATACAGAGAAACTTATTAGAAGATTTGTTAGAAGCTACCCTAATATTAATATTATCCATTCCTGGCAGGAAGATGAAGGATTCAGGCTTTCCATGTCAAGGAACAGGGCTATAAGTAAAGCCAAAGGAGAATATGTTATAATAATTGATGGAGATCTCATATTGGACAGGCATTTTGTACAGGATCATATTGAAAACAGGGAAGAAGGATATTTCATACAGGGATCGAGAGTCATAATGTCTCCTGAAAAGTCGGAAGAAATAAAAAATGGTACAGAAATAGATTTGCCTGGAGCATTTTTTGCAAAAGGGCTGAAAAACAAAGCTAATATGATAAGAAACAGACTTTTTTCAAGGATTTTTACTAAAAAGGATAGGAAACTGAAGGGAATAAGAGGATGTAATATGTCCTTCTTCAGGAAAGACCTGGTAACGGTAAACGGATTTGAAGAAAAAATACAAGGATGGGGAAGGGAAGACAGTGAAATAGCAGTCAGGCTCTTTAATAACGGAATAGGGAAAAAGAGACTTAAATTCAGTGGTCTGACTTATCATATCTATCATAAGGAAAATGACAGGAGCAAGCTGGGAGAAAATGATGAATTTCTGGCAAAGGTTATAAAAGAAAAGAAAAAAAAGGCTGAGAAGGGACTGGATAGTTATGAAAGAAGTTAGTTTAGTCATAACAAGCTGTGGAAGATTTGACTTATTGAAAAAGACATTAGACAGCTTTTTTGAGAAAAATACATATCCCATAAAAAAAATAATAATTACAGAAGACAGTACAGAAGGTGAAAAATTAAAAAAACTGCTTTCAAAGTATGAAAATAGGGAATTTCACATAATAATAAATAAGGAAAGGCTTGGTCAGTTAAAATCTATAGACAGGGCTTATAAGGAAGTGGATACAGAGTATGTCTTCCATTGTGAAGACGACTGGGAATTCTTAAAGGAAGGTTTCATTGAAAAATCAATGGAAATTCTTGAAGAAGATCCTAAAATACTGTTGATAGGATTAAGGGACAAGGATGACTATGATGGAGATTTTTTTCTGGATGAGGACTATGTTTCTAGAAAAGGGGAGCGTTTTTATGAGGTAAGGAATGAAATATTTACATATAATCCTGGTCTTAGAAGAAAGTGTGATAATGACCTGTTTGGGCTTCATGAAAAACTGGAAAATACATTATATGAAGATGAACTGTCAATGTTCTATAGAGAGAGAGGATACAGGACTGTATTCTTTAAGGAAGGATATGTGAAACATATAGGACAAAAGAGACATGTCCATTTTAGTAAGAACGGTAAAAACACAACACTGGATTTTAAGATAGACAGGATGATAAAGAAAATAAGGTACAATATTTTAAAAATATTTGGAAAGATAAAATAAAAAGGAAAGAAGGGCTTAGGAAATGAAGGAAGTTAGTCTGGTTATAACGAGCTGTGGGAGATTTGATCTGCTTGAAAGGACTTTAGACAGTTTTTTTAAATATAATACATATCCAATAAAGAAGGTTATAATAACAGAAGACAGTACAGAAGGAAATAAGTTAAGAAAACTGACTTCAAAGTACAAAGATCAGAATTTTTCTCTTATAATAAATGAAACAAGACTTGGCCAGCTAAAATCCATAGACAGGGCTTACAAGGAAGTGGACACTGAGTATATCTTCCATTGTGAAGATGACTGGGAATTCTTAAAGGAAGGCTTTATTGAGAAGTCAATGGAGGTAATAGAAGATAATCCCAAGATAGCTATAGTAGGGCTGAGACCAAGAGAAGACTGTACAGAGATACCTTTACTTGATGAACCTTATTTTTCTCCAAGTGGAATAGAATTCTTTGAAATCCGGGATCATGTATTTACATACAATCCAGGATTGAGACGAAAAGATGTATGTGAACTGTTTGGTTCCCATGAAAAGCTGGAAGGTAAACTGTGGGAAGATGAGCTGTGCAGATTTTATAAGGAAAGGGGATACAGAATGGTCTCTTTTTCTGAAAGATATGTGGAACATATAGGACATAAGAGACATGTACATTTCAGCAAGAAGGGGAAAAATACGGTCCTTGATTTTAAGATAGACAGGATGATAAAGAAGGTACGGTATACGATATTAAAAATATTTGGGAAAATAAAATAAAACTGATAGGAAGGATAGTCATGAAATATATTTTTTTTACAGTTCTAGAATATTGTATCCTGAAACTGAGGAAAAGAGAGAGACTTGCATGTCTCATGTATCATAATGTTTATACTGAAACGGCTCCAGGAATTATAAGAATAGATGAGTTTGAAGCACATATGAAATATATAAGTGATATGAAGACTTTTAAAATGGAAGAACTTGAAAGCCTGAATTATCATCTGCCTGAAAACTCCATACTTATAACTTTTGATGACGGATACAGGAACAACTATACAAATGCCTTCCCCATATTAAAAAAATATAATATAAAGGCAACAATTTTCCTTAATACAGAATATATAGGAAAAGACAGATCCTATCTGGAATGGGATGAGATAAGGGAAATGTATGAAAGCGGACTTGTAGATTTTCAGATGCACACTCATTCACATTTTCCGACAATAAGAAAACCTGAAGTAAAAGGGTTTTTTGAAAAAGATGAAGGAGAATTTGTAAAGCGTGAATATTTTACAGTTTTTAGCAGAGATACAGGAAAGGATTTTAGAAGCTTTGATTTTACAGGGCTTCCGGTTTTCAAAATAAGGAGCCAGATTGCCATAAGAGGATACAAGCTAAAAGATAATTTCCTTTCTGAGTACAGGGAAATTGAAGGAAGTGAAGTCTTCCAGAATGAGTCTCTAAAGGGGAGGAAAAAATATCTGAATACACTGTTCAGAAAAGAAAAAGATAAATATTTTGAAGAAGTTACTGAAGAGGAGTTTAAGGAGAAGTTAAAATTTGAAATAACTGAAAATAAAAGGTTAATAGAAGAAAACCTGAATAAAAAGGCTGAGTATCTGGCATATCCCTGGGGACATGCCTATACAGGTAAAATAAAGGATATAGAAGATCTAGGAGTAAAAGGATTTGTTTTTACTACCGGAGGAATTAATAGCAGAAACCTGAATTATAAAAGAATATTAAGGATTAATGGCGATGCTATAAAAAATTATGATAAATTCATACAGAAATTAAAAAGATTTATAGTTTATAGACAGAAAGGCTGAAAATGAAAAAATTTGAAATTAAGGATATAGAATCAATAAGGAAGTTGAAAAACTATACAAAGAGATATTCTTTCTTAATCATTTTGAATATATTGCTGGCATTGATATCTTCGGCAACTGCAAGTTCACCCATAGCTTTGATAAAGAGACTATTTGATGACGGAATAATAGGGGGAAATGAAAAGGATATCCTGTATGCTGCCGGAGCAATGATCCTTCTTGCTGTAGTTGGGGCGGTACTTATATACTGGAATACGATACTGTCTACAATGATATCTTCTTCTATCTACAAGAATATAGTAGATGATATTTTCATAAAGATACAGACTCTTGATATGGAATATTTTTCAGGTACCAAAACCGGGGAACTGATGGTCAAGGTAATGAATGACCCGGGCAATATAAATACATTGATTCAAGAAACATTTAACATGGTTTATGAGATCTTTACTGCTGTAATACTACTGGGACTTGCAATATACCTTGACTGGAAATTGACTCTGGGAGTGCTTCTTGTAGCTCCTGTTCTCATAATTTCTGTCAGGAGATATTCTTCTAAGCTTAAAAGTTCAGGAAAGGAAAGACAGGAAGCGATAGGAACGTTGAACAGTAAGCTGCAGGAAACTTTATCGGGCATAAGGGTGATAAAAGCCTTTGCAACTGAAAGAACGGAAATAAGGGACTTTAAGAAGAAAAGCCTGGGACTTAAGAAGGCAGAAATGAGGACAGCAAGATACAATGCCAAATCAAGTTCTATTACAGGAGGGCTTAACTATATAATAATGGCAATGATGCTTGTCTTCGGAGGATACAGGGTATTGAGAGGGGAACATTTTACAGCAGGAGACTTCATAGCCATAGTAGGAGCAATAGGATCTATGTATACACCTGTAAAAAGGGCAATATCAAGATACAACAATATAAGTGTCAATATCCCTTCTATAGGAAGGGTATTTGAGATACTGGAGATAGAACCTGGAATAAATGACAGGGAAAATAGCATTAACTTTGAAGAATTTAAGAATGACATCGTATTTTCCGATGTAGAATTTTCATATAAGGATTCTAATGAAAAGATACTGAAAGGAATAAACCTGAACGTAAAAAAAGGGGAAACAGTAGCCCTGGTAGGAAATTCCGGCGGCGGAAAATCAACAATAGTAAACCTCATTCCAAGATTCTTTGATGTGACAGGAGGAAATATAACAATAGATGGTATAGATCGGAAGAGCGTCGTGTAGGGAAAGAGTGTCTTCGCCTGTGTAG
>CAYYAV010000013.1:0-16856 GCA_964469865.1 uncultured Fusobacteriales bacterium
TTAGAATATCTTAATGTTATCGAACTTTTTTCACCCCCACACTTGACATAGAGCCAAAAATTAAATATTTATTAATTATTTTTAAGAAAAAAGCCGGATTTTAAAATTCGGCTTTTTATTATTGTATTAATCTAATAAATTATTTATAAAATATGTACTGCTCCTTCGTCAATACCGAATGTCAGCATTTCCCCCACTTTTTTGATTTCTTTTGCATGAGGATTGCTTAGGATGATTTCTATTATATCGTTTCCATTTTCTACTTCATATTCATGATTTTCTCCCATAAAGACACTCTTGGTAACTTTTAATGTATTAGTATTCTTTGAAAAATCAATAGATTCAGGTCTGACTACAACCTGTACACTGTCTCCTATATTGTGGACAGTTACTTCAGGGACAATATATTCTGTATCCAGTAAGAGAATCTTAGTAGAACTATCATATTTTTCAAGTATTTTAGCATCTAGAATATTTGCCCTTCCTATAAACTTGGCAACAAATTCAGAATTAGGTTTCTGGTAGATTTCTGCAGGACTTCCTACCTGCATAATCTCTCCATCCTTCATGAGGATAATTTTATCAGAAAGAGCCATTGCTTCAGCCTGGTCATGGGTTACATAGATAGATGTAATTCCTACTTCCTGCTGAAGTTTCCTTATTTCATCCCTCATGTGCAGTCTCAGTTTTGCATCAAGGTTTGAAAGGGGTTCATCAAATAGCAGTACGGCAGAATTCATAATCAGTGCCCTCGCAAGGGATACCCTCTGCTGCTGTCCTCCTGACATCTGGGAAGGGACTCTTTCCGCAAAATCTTCCATTTTCATGAGGTGGAGTATTTTCTGAACTCTTTCATCTATTTCTGCCTTACTCTTTTTCTGCAGCTTAAGCCCGTAGGCAATATTATCATAGACATTCATGTGAGGGAAAAGGGCGTAGTTCTGGAAGACCATGGATATCCCCCTTTTATCAGGAGTAAGGTATGCAATATCCTTTCCACCTATTTCTATACTTCCTGAAGTAGGGATCTCAAATCCTGCAATCATTCTAAGTACAGTAGTCTTACCGCATCCTGATGGACCTAATAGACACACGAAATCTCCGGCATTAATATCCAGATTCACATTTTTGACGGCATCGACTCTTCTGGTTTTTGTTATAAATGTCTTTGTTAAATTTTTTATTATCAGATTTTTTGATTCATTCATTTTAAAGCTCCTTTAATTATCCTAATTTTAGTTATTTTTTTGCATTTGTAAATGACATCAGTATCCTTACAATTATCATAAAAGCTGAAACAATTATGATAAGAATCGTACAGTAAGCCGAAGCCATACCTATCCTACCCTGATCAATATGGTTCATTATTTCAGGAGTCAGGAGCTTCCACTTGGCTGAAATAAGGAAGACTACAGTACTTACCAGTGTCATACTTCTTGCAAATGAATATATGAGCCCACTGAGGAAAGCCTCTCTTATCATAGGGATAGTTATTTTAAAGAAAGTCTGCCTGCTTGACGCTCCAAGAATTGTAGAAGCCTCTTCAATAGAAGGGTCTATCTGGTTCAATGCACTCATACCGGATCTTACTCCTACAGGAAGGCTCCTTATGACAAATGCCATTATTATGATGAAAGATGTTCCGGTTAAAGTAGGAATCAGTGTAATCTTAGTAAAAGGTATAGTATAAACTTTATTGTAGCTGATTGCATACCCTATCCCGATGATAGTTCCTGGTATTGCCAGGGCCATTATAGTTGTAAATTCTATGAAAGTTTTTCCCGGGAAATCCTTCCTTACTATGAGGAATGCTATTATCATTGAAAAAATGCTGGCAATAAAGGTTGCGATCAGGGAGAGGTTAGTTGTAGCAATTATAGGGGCAATCCTATTCTTAAACCTGAAAATCTCCTGATAGTGCTTGAGTGTGAAATTATTTCTTACACCGAATATTTCCGTAAAGGAACTCAACGGGATAAGGATGTACATCGCTATGACAAAGGATGTCAGCAGTATAAGAAGGATAGCAGTAGGAATGACTACTTTCCTGTTTTCAATAAGTTCCCTGTCTCTTGACACTTTTCCTGTAACAGTTACATAGGATTTTTTGTTAATATAATATCTTTGTATAGTGAACATTGTAATAGATAGTGACAGAAGAATGATAGACAGAGCTGTAGCTACTCCAAGCTCATAGTTTCCTACACCTTCCTGGAAGATCTTGACAGCTATTGTAGTAAACTTGCCCCCTATGACAAAAGGGTTTGCATAGTCGGCTATTGACTGTATGAATACAAGCAGGAAAGCATTGGCAAGTCCAGGAACCATCAATGGAAGGGTAACGGTCATGAAAACTTTGAACCTTGAAGCCCCAAGCGATCTCGCAGCCTCTTCTACAGAAGGGTCTATCATCTGTAACAGACCGACCAGCATCATATATGCAATAGGGAAGAAGCTTAGAACCTGTACCAGAACCAGACCGTGAAAGCCATAAATTTCAAAACTTTTCAGCCCCAGAAGTTTATTTGTTATGATACCCTGTCTTCCAAAAAGCATTATTGCAGACAATGCAACGACAAAAGGCGGTGAAATTATAGGTAGCATTGCTATAAAATCAAATACTCTTTTTCCCTTTATCTTTATATATACTGAGACATATGCAAAGAAAAATCCGATAATAAGGGAAATAGCAGAAGTTATAGTTCCTAAGAGTACTGTGTTCCAGATAACTTCCAGATTTCCACTGCTGGTAAAAGATTCAATGTAATTTTCAAGTCCGAATTTTCCTTTCCCCACTCTTAAACTCTCTAAAAATATATTCCATAACGGTACTAGTACGAAAAAAGTAACTGTTGCCAAAGAAAATATTATAGTTAAAAGCAGAGTAGGATCGTTTATGAGCTTTCTCATATTTTTTAAATCGTGGTTCATTTTTAGCTTTAAATCACTACTCATTAATTTTCCTCCATTAAGAAATTTACTTCCATTAAAAACGAAAAATGGCTTTTAATGGAAGTATTCATTTTTACTGTTTTAAATTGATTATTTTTCAGGTACGGCTGCATTAGTTTCTTTTGTAAATCTCTCAACCAGCCTTTTCTTGTTTTTTCCTGCCCAGTCAAAGTTGTAGTTAATCAGTTTTGCACCTTCGACAACTTTAGCCTCTTCTGGATTTACAGCTGAAGTATTTGTCAGGAACTGGAATGATCCCACAGTTTTACCTAATTCCTGAGTCTTCTTAGAAAGAACCCAGTCAATGAATTTTTTAGCGTTTTCCTGATCCGGTCCATTTTTAAGAAGAGCAACTCCTCCTATTTCAAATCCTGTACCTTCACTAGGAGCAGCCAATATAATGTCTGTATATCCTTCTTTCTGATATTTTATACCGTCATGTAAAAAAGTAATTCCGATTAATGCTTCCCCTGTACCTACCATTCTTCCAGGTGCAGTTCCTGATTTTGTATATTGCCTAATCTGTCCGTTCAGTTTTTTTAGATAAGTCATAGCTTCATCTTCACCCATCAGCTGGACAAGAGTTGCCAGCATTGTATAGGCAGTTCCTGATGAACCGGGATGGGCTACAACAATTTCTCCTTTATATTCAGGTTTTAAAAGGTCTGCCCAGGATGTAGGCATAGGAATATTTTTTTCTTTCAGTAGTTTTTCGTTTCCTACAAATCCTAGATAACCTACATAGATTCCTGTCCACATTCCTTTTGGATCCTTGTATTCAGGTTTAATATTTGCAGCTTCAGGAGATACATATGGTTCTATGATACCTTCTTCAGCAGCGGCAACCATACCATCTACCGGACCGCCATACCAGACAGAAGCGGTCATATTATCTTTCTCGGCCTTGAGCCTTGCTAAAGTCTCTCCACTGCTTAGCCTTACAAATTCAGTCTTTATTCCTGTTTCCTTTTCAAATTCCTGGGCTATGAGGGCAGCATGGTCTTCCTGAAGTCCTGCATAGAACAGTAATTTTCCTGCATCTTTCTTATCATTGGAAGTATTCCCTGCTCCACATGCCAGTACAAGAATAGCAAGCAATACTGATAATAAAATCTTTTTCATGATTCCTCCTATATTTATTTTAAAAAAGTTATTCCTGATATAGGTATACACTAATTATGAAAATATGTCAATAAATTTAATGATATAAAATATTTATTGATATTCCCCGATAATTTCAGATTGACAAATCAAGACAGTAAGATATAATAGTAATAGGTACTTTGAGATATGAGAAAGTAGAAATTTTAAAAGTATAGGAGATATAAAATGGCTTATAATATGAAAAAGTATATTATTGCACTGGATCAGGGGACAACGAGCTCAAGGGCAATTATATTTGACAGGGATTTAAATATGGTTTCCATTTCCCAGAGAGAATTTTCCCAGATTTATCCGGAACCGGGCTGGGTAGAACACAATCCGATGGAAATATGGGCAACCCAGAGGTCAGTACTTACAGAAGTAGTGGCAAAATCAGGAATTTCTTTAAAGGATGTAGCTGCAATAGGAATAACAAATCAGAGAGAAACTACTATAGTATGGGATAGAAATACGGGAGAACCTGTCTACAATGCCATAGTATGGCAATGCAGAAGAACTGCTGAAATATGTGAAGAATTAAAGAAAAGGGGACTGGAGGAATATATAAGGGAAAATACAGGATTGACTATAGATGCCTATTTTTCAGGGACTAAGATAAAATGGATTCTTGACAATGTTAAAGATGCAAGGAAAAGAGCTGAAAAAGGGGATCTGATTTTCGGAACTGTAGATACCTGGCTTTTATGGAAGCTTACTAATGGAAAAGTGCATTTTACAGATTATACGAATGCTTCGAGGACTATGATATACAATATAAGAAGATTAGAATGGGATAAAAAGATTCTCGATGAGCTGACAATCCCTCAAAGTATGCTTCCTGAAGTTAAAAATTCCAGTGAAATTTATGGAATGACCAGAATGGGTCTGACCATTGGAGAGGAAGAAGGGACATCTATACCGGTTTCAGGAATGGCTGGGGATCAGCAGGCTGCACTATTCGGACAGACCTGTTTTAATAGCGGAGACATAAAGAATACATATGGAACAGGATGCTTCATGCTTATGAATACAGGAGAAAAACATATAAGGTCAGGTAATGGCCTTTTAACTACAATAGCTGTAGGAATAGACGGGAAAGTGGAGTATGCACTTGAGGGAAGTATATTTGTAGGTGGAGCAGTAGTACAGTGGTTAAGGGATGAACTTAAATTTTTCAGTGATTCAGCAGATACAGAATACTTTGCATCAAAAGTCGAGGACAATGGAGGAGTATATCTTGTTCCCGCTTTTGTAGGACTGGGATCCCCTTATTGGGATATGTATGCAAGAGGGACAATAACAGGACTGACAAGAGGGAGTAATAGAAATCATTTGATAAGGGCTGCATTGGAAGCCATAGCTTATCAGTCAAGGGATCTTATTGAAGCAATGAAGGAAGATTCTGGGATGACTATAAATTCGTTAAAAGTAGACGGAGGAGCAACAGCTAACAATTTCTTGATGCAGTTTCAGTCAGATATACTCAATATAAATGTATTAAGACCGGAAATAACTGAAACTACGGCATTGGGAGCTGCATTTCTGGCAGGATTGGGAGTAAATTTCTGGAACAGTAAAGAAGAAATAAGAGAAAGCTGGAAACTGAACAGGGAATTTTTTCCTAATATGTCAGAAGAGGAAAGGGCGAAATATTATAAGGGATGGAAAAAAGCTGTTGAAAAAGCCAAAAAATGGGAAGAAGAATAAAGGGTGAATTTAAAAAAGGACATCTTAAAATATGACCTGTATTTTAAGGAAGTCCTTTTTTATTTTAATTTTGTTAAATATTATTTATAAGTTAGTTTTTATTGTCTTATCTGTCAATATCCCATGGCCTGAAGAAATCAGCAGTGAACTTATATGAAAAATCTTCATTGTTTAGCCATTTTACAGTAGCAGCTGAGTGTGATAAGACTGCCCAGAAAAAAATACCTGAAATTATAGTTATTAAAACATATATGATTATTCCAGGAACTCTCGAAAATGCAAGCATCTGCATGGAGGAAACAAGTATAAATTCTACCAGTATAACTGTAAAACTCATATTCAATATTTTACAAGTCATGCTTTTTGCCTTTTCAGGTAATGCTGTTCGTGCCAGATATATGAAGAACAATGAATAAAAAGGGAAAACCCAGCTAAGAAGTAAAAGTATCTTTATAGTCTTTTTTTCATTTCTCATAAAAAATGGTATTTTTTTGTTTTTTTCTATATCTGAATCTGAAACATTACCGTTTAGAATATCATTCTCTTTGGAGTACTTTGCCCTTAATTTCCTCATTATTATTTATCTCTCACTGATTTCCATATTGTAGGCAGAATCAATGTAACTAGGGCCATCTTTATAATATCCCCCGGAATAAATGGATACAGCCCCGCCATGAAGACATTCTTATCACCTATAAAGAATGAAAGCTGGAATAAACCGAAAGTATAGAGGACGATATTGGCAAGCAGCAACACAATAACAGTCTTTGAATAGGATTCTGTCCATCCTCTGTCTGCAAAATAACCACAGATTAATGCTGCAAAGAAATACCCGATAATATATCCCCCTGAAGGAGAAAAGACTGTAAGACCGCCTTTAAATCCGGCAAATACAGGTAATCCTGCTGAACCGGCAATAATATATGCCAATAAAGTTGCAGGAGCCAGTTTCTTTCCATAAGTAAGACCGACCAGCATTATAGCAAATGTACCCCCGGTTATAGGTACCGGAGTAAACGGCAGTACAATTTTTATATTAGCCATCAAAGCAATAAAGACTGTTCCACTTACTATAAGAAAAATATTTTTTACTATTTCCTGTTCTCCTGATCCAGTTCCGGTAAGAGTACTGATTAGAGTTTTCTGATTCATAAGTATAACCTCCTAAATTAATGTTAAAAAATAATTGATTTTATAATAATAGTTATCTATATACTAAAGTATATAGGATATATTGTGAAATGTCAAGTTATATGACGGCTGTTTTTTAATTGAGTGTATGTTAAATTAAAAAAAATTAATTTTAAAAAGAAAATAATGTTTACTAAAAATAGAAAGTGTGTTAAAATAGAAATACAAAATGTCAAATTAGGAGTGAAACAACATGTTGGAAACATTAGTTTTTAGAGAGATAAGATATAGTGAGAATAATGAGAAGGAACTCATTGAAAATAAGAATAGACTGCTGACCAATCCTGATGACACAGATGCTTTACAGAATTTGGCTTCCATCTATCACGCACTGAAGGAAAATGAAAAGGCGATAGAAATATATGAGAGACTGGTAGAGCTAAAACCTGAAAATCATGAATTTAGAGCTTTTCTGGGATATCTATATTATGAAAATGAACAACTGGACAAGGCAGAAAATAATTTGAACAAAGCACTTGAAATCAGTGCCATGGAGCCTTTTGTCCTATTTCTTTTGGGAAATGTGTATGCAAGAAAAGGTAAGATATCAGAAGCTGTTGACTGTTATGATCTGGCATTATTCCTAGATTTTGACATGTATGTTGCTCATATAGATTTTGCAAGGAAATATGAACATATGGGGCGGCATAAGAGAGCTTTGAGGGAATATAAGGCGGCATATGAGATAGACTCAAGAGATGAGGGGCTTATAGAAAAAATAAGATATATAGAAAATAAATGTTCCGCAACAGATAAATGTGATGAAGAATCGGATGCCGGTAAACATCTGATAACAAATTAGTTTTATGATAAAGAATAGGAGCCGAGTCTACGTGACTCGTTTTTATTTAAGAGCTATTAAATAGAAATGGAGGAAAAATGGTTCAGTTAACATGTAATGCCATCATCCCTGATGGACCGATGAAAGATGTAGAGGAGATAGAAAACAGTATCAGGACAGACTATAAGAAAACTATATGGATAAAATTTCTGAAGGCTATAAATGACTATAGCCTGATAGAGGAAGGTGACAAGATAGCCATAGGAATATCAGGAGGGAAGGACAGCCTTCTTCTGGCTAAGCTGTTTCACGAGCTGAAAAAGGACAGAAGCAGGAATTTTGAATACAAAGGTATAAGTCTGAATCCTGGATTCAGACAGTCGGATTTAGATAATTTTAAAAGAAATCTTGAAAAGTTGGACATTGATTGTGAAATAATAGATACCAATATATGGGAAATAGCAAATGAGAAAGCACAGGACTATCCCTGTTTCCTATGTGCCAAAATGAGAAGAGGGATACTTTACAGTAAAGTAGAAGAACTTGGATTCAATAAGCTGACACTAGGACATCACTTTGATGATGTAATAGAAACGACTATGATTAATATGCTTTATGCAGGAACGGTAAAGACGATGACTCCGAAAGTTCCTTCAGCTTCAGGGAAATTATCCCTTATAAGACCGCTCATCTATATAAGTGAAAAAGATATAATAGACTATACAAGGAAAAACGGAATCCTTGCAATGAACTGTGGCTGTACAATAGAAGCAGGAAAAACTTCCAGCAAGAGAAAGGAGATTAAAAACTTACTGGCAGATCTTGAGGAAAAGAATCCAGGAATAAAGCAGAGTATATTTAATTCCATGAAAAATATAAACCTGGATTATGTTTTTGGATATACCGGAGGAAATAAACCTGATATGGAGAAATAAATGAAAGAGCCTTTTTGATAAGGCTTTTTCATTTGTCAAAAAATAAGGGAAACATAATGCTTTTTATTTTTGAGTAAATAAATTTAAAAAAAGATTTGCAATATATCAATTTTGTGGTAAAATTAATTTGAAAAGCAAAATTAAAATTATTTTTTTATTCTAAAAATAAGTAAGACAAAAATTATGTGTTATATGAAATTATGTAGATTTTAAAAGGAGATGATTTATATGACTCTGATACAGGGAAAAAAAGGAGACAGACTCTTTGTAAAGGATATAAAGGAAAGGAAGCTGGATTCAAGGCTGTTAAGCTTAGGGCTATGCAGAGGTGACGAGTTTATCATAGAAAACATTGCCAATGGGAATATACTGATAAAGACGGTGGAAACAAAGATAGTGTTAAGCAGGAATCTGGCAGAAAAAATAGATGTAGAGGAGTCTGTAAGATGATAAATATAGCATTTATAGGAAACCCTAATGTAGGGAAGACGGCACTGATAAATAAAATATCCAACGCAAGTCTGAAAATAGGAAACTGGCCAGGTGTCACTATTGAGAAAAAGGAGGTATTCTTCAATATTGAGAATGATGAAATAAAATTGATAGACCTTCCTGGTATCTATAATCTGTCGGTTAGTACACCTGAAGAGAGGATTGTTGGCAGCTTTCTTATAGAAGAGGATATAGATGTGATTATAAATGTTATCGATTCGACTTCCCTCGAAAGGAATCTGTACTTAACTTCATTGTTGAAGGAAATGGGAAAACCGATGATATTAGCTTTAAATTTTTCTGATGAATTTCAGAAGCTGAATTACATTATTGATATGGAAAAATTTCAAAAGCAGATAGGGATTCAGGGAGTATTTACCAGTGGAAGAACCGGTGCGGGAATAGACGAGCTTATGAAAAAAGCAGTAAGCCTGGCAAAAAAACAGGAAAATCAGAAACATATACCATACAGGATTACTTTTGATAATGATATAGAAGAGGAAATTAATAATGTAAGGAAAAAAATAACGGAAAATGAAAAATACGGGGAAGTCATAAAAAGATATTCACCGGACTGGCTGGCAATAAGAATAATTGAAGATGATACCAGCCTGCTTGCTACAATGAAGCAAAAGTTTGGAGTAGATTTAAGTGAAAATACTGATGAGGATAGGAGAAGGCTCGTTAAAAAATATGATATGGAAACTTCAGATCTTCTGGCCAGAGCAAGATACGGTGCAGTCAGGGGGATAGTATCAGGAAATCTTCAGAGAGGCAGCAGAAATAAATTCGAACTTACAGATAAAATTGATAAGGTGCTGTTGAATAAATTTGGAGGTGGAATTGCCTTTCTATTAATAATATATAGCATGTTTATAATAATATTTGATGGGAGTGCTCCATTTATTGACTGGGTTGACGGATTTTTCAGTGATTTTATAATGAAATATGTAGGAAAACTTATAGAAGGAGTCCCTGACTGGTTATATAGCTTCATAATAGATGGAGTTATAGCTGGAGTAGGATCAGTGCTTACTTTTGTACCGCTCATGTTCTTCATCTATTTCTTTATGGCTGTTCTTGAAGAATGCGGATATATGGCAAGGGTTGCGTTTATACTGAATAGGATGATGACAAAGGTCGGACTTTCAGGAAAAGCGTTCATACCGATGCTGGTCGGTTTCGGATGTACGGTTCCGGCAATTTATGCTACAAGGACACTGGAAGATGAAAAGACAAGAAGGCTTACAGGTGTCATATCCACATTTATGTCATGTGGTGCAAGACTTCCGGTATTTTCTCTTCTTGCGGTGGCATTTTTCAGTAAGAATGCTGCACTGGTAGTAGTCTCAATCTATGTAATAGGGGTTTTTACAGCCCTTATGGCAGCTTTTATTCTGAAAAGATTTGATTATTTTAAAGGAGATAATACGGAACTTCTGATTGAACTTCCCCCATACAGGCTACCAGGATTCAAGGTAGTGTGGAACAGTATGAAGAATAAGACCCTTTCATATGTTAAAAAAGCTACAACAGTAATACTGGGAATCCTTCTCATTATCTGGTTCCTTACATATTTTCCCAATAATAATGATACTGAAACTTCTTATCTAGGACAAGCTGCAAAGGTTGTCCAGCCGATATTTAAGCCTACCGGATTTGGAGATAGATGGGAGCCGGTAGCTTCCATAGTTCCAAGTATAATTGCAAAGGAAACGGTTGTAGGATTTCTAGGGCAGGTATTGCTTACTGCTCAGGAAGAAGAGGAAGAAGCCGAGTATAACTTTGGCACTGATCTGAAGGATCAGATAATAGGACTGAAAGATGCAGCCATAGATTCTGTGAAATCTCTAGGAAATATAAGTAAATTTAAGATAGATACCTTGACTATGTCAGATGAGGAGACTTTAGATGAAGATGCCGGGGGGAACATTATCCCTGCAATAAGAAGCTTATGGAATGATGAACTTGGAGCAATAAGGGCTTATTCTTTTATGCTGTATGTCCTTATGGTAGTGCCATGTGCAGTGGCATTAGGGGCCTTAAAACAGGAATTTGGATGGAAAATTGTAGTTTTTCAGGTCATTTCTTTACTGATACTTCCTTATATAGCTTCTGTTGTATTCTTTAATTTAGCTAGATTATTTTTTTAGCGTGACTAAGTGATATAAATGGATGGAGATGATAAGAATGAAGACAGTAGTTGTCGGATTAATAGCAATATTGACAGTTTTTCTGGTATACAGGAAAATATACAAGGACTATAAGAAGAATAGGAATCTGTGTGGAACAGATTGTTGCAGCTGCAGTTCAGGTTCAAGCTGTGGATTACCTAAAAAAAATAAAGAAAAGAAATAGAAGATAATATAGAAAATACATTTACTGATTTGAGAAATTTTTAAATCTTAAAAATCTGGTAAATGTATTTTTTATTTTTACAGTTTTCTAATTCCTGTCATATCTAGATAAAAAAAATTAAAAATCTTAAAAAAAATGTGGTATAATAAAAAACGGAGGAAGGAAGGAGAAGAGATGACTTTAGAGATAACAACACCGGCAGTGATGTTTCCATCTGTATCACTATTATTGCTGGCATATACTAACAGATTCCTAGCTCTTGCAGGAATAGTAAGGAGCATGGATCATTGTTCAGGCGATGAATATGAAATAAGCCAAATAGAAAATCTGAAAAAAAGAATGGTATATATAAAAAGGATGCAGTATTTAGGTGTATCAAGTTTGTTAATGTGCGTAATTTCAATGTTTTTCATATTTTTTAATGTAAATATACTGGGGGTGGGAGCATTTGTGGCAAGTCTGCTGCTTATGATTGTTTCGCTTATATTTTCACTGAAAGAAATACAGATATCTCTTGAAGCATTAAAAATACATCTGAACAGATGCGAATATAAAGAATTATGATTAAGCAAGAACTGAATTAAAAAGTTTATAATTATTGACGGCAAGCATTGAATTAATAATAAAAACTTGCTATAATGAATTTAACAGGTTATTAATCATGTCAATTATAAGGAGGGAAGATGATATCTTTAATCTTGGCTGCAGGAAAAGGGACAAGGATGAAATCAGAAAGACCTAAAGTCATACAGAAAGTGAACGGAACCCCAATGCTGAAAAGAGTTATAAAAACTCTTGAAAATATCGGGATAGAAAAGAATGTTTTTATTTTAGGTCATAAGAAAGATGAAGTGCTTGAAGTAATGGGAGAGATACAGTATGTAGAACAGGCGGAACAACTTGGGACAGGGCATGCAATATTGATAGCAAAAGAAAAAATCGAAGAGTTTAAGGAGGATGTTCTAATAACTTATGGAGATACTCCATTACTTACAGAAAAGACATTATCTGAAATGAGGAGGGTATTTACTGAAAAGAATCTGGACTGTATCCTGCTTGAATGTAAGGTAAGTGATCCGTTCGGCTATGGGAGAATCATAAAGGATAATGGGAATGTGGTTGATATAATAGAAGAAAAAGAAGCCACGGAAGAAGAAAAGAAAATAAATGAAGTAAATACAGGAGTATACATTTTTAAATATGATAAGCTGATAAGTTCCATTGAAAAAATTGATAACAATAATTCAAAAGGAGAATATTACCTGACGGATGCTATTAAGGTATTGGCTAATATAGGAGCAAAGGTTGAAACCTATCAGATCGGAGATGAAGATGAAGTCCTGGGGGTCAACTCAAAAGCCCAGCTGGCTCAGGCAAGCAGGATACTCAGAAATAGGAAAAATACAGAACTGATGGATAACGGAGTAATTCTTATAGATCCGGAAACCACATATATTGAAGAGGATGTAATAATCGGAGAAGATACAGTTATATATCCCCATGTATTAATTCAGGGGAAAACAGAAATTGGCAAAAACTGCCAGATTTTTGGAAATACAAGGATTGAAGATTCCTTAATTTCCGATAATGTAAAAATAGAGTCTTCATTAATAGAACAGTCGAATATAGAAGAAGGAGTAACAATAGGGCCTTTTGCTCACTTGAGGCCGAAATCATACTTGAAGCAGAATGTTCATATAGGTAATTTTGTTGAAATAAAGAATGCCGTTCTGGAAAAAGGAGTTAAGGCCGGACATCTGACTTATCTAGGTGATGCCGAAATCGGCTCTGAAACTAATATAGGAGCAGGGACAATAACCTGTAACTATGACGGTAAGAATAAACATAAGACAAAAATAGGTGAAAAATCTTTTGTAGGAAGTAACTCTATAATTGTAGCTCCGGTAGAAATAGGAGACAGAGCATTTACAGCAGCAGGCTCTGTAATAACACATGATGTACCGGATAATGCCTTAGCCTTGGGGAGAGCTAGACAAGTAATTAAGGAAGGATGGAAAAAGTGAGATGGAGACATTGAGTTTAAAATATGATAAGAGAGTTAAAATATTTGCCGGGTCGTCCAGTAAGAAACTAGCTGAAAAAATAGCAAAATATCTAGAAATAGAGCTGACATCTGTACAGATAGTAAAATTTGCTGATGGAGAAACTTTTGTAAAATCCAATGAAAGTGTCAGAGGGGATAAAGTATTTGTAATACAGTCTACATCAAAACCTGTAAATGAAAGCATAATGGAACTGCTGATATTCATAGATGCTTTAAGAAGATCGTCAGCAGAGGAGATAATAGCAGTGATACCTTATTATGGATATGCAAGACAGGACAGGAAAGCAAGTCCAAGGGAACCGATTACTTCAAAACTGATAGCGAACCTACTGACAGTAGCCGGAGCCACAAGGGTTATTACAATGGATCTGCATGCAAGGCAAATACAGGGATTTTTCGATATTCCTGTAGATCATATGGAAGCTCTGCCTATATTAGCAAAACATTTCATAAAATACGGATTCTGTCCGGGAAATACAGTAGTAGTATCCCCGGATGTAGGAGGGGTAAAAAGGGCGAGAAGTTTAGCGAAATGGCTTCATACGCCTCTTGCTATAATAGATAAAAGAAGGGCAAAAGCCAATGTGTCGGAAGTCATGAACATAATAGGTGATGTTCAAGGGAAGAAAGCAATACTCATAGATGATATGATTGATACAGCAGGAACAATATGTAATGCAGCTGCAGCATTAAAGGAAAAGGGGGCCACAGAGGTATATGGATGTGCAACTCATGCTGTATTCTCAGGTCCGGCAGTAGAAAGGTTGAAAGAATCAGTTTTTTCAGAAATAGTTGTAACAGACACTATAGAACTACCTGAAGATAAAATTTTTGACAAGCTTAGGATTCTTTCCACAAGTAAGATGTTTGCTGAAACCATAAAAAGAGTAGTGACAAGAGAAGCAATAAGTGACCTGTTTGAAATGCCGATAGAAGACAGGGAACAGGGCTGATGAAAGTATATAGCAGTGGTTATAATGGATAAAAATAAAAAAGATATAAAGATGGCAATAAGAAGGCTGAAAGAAAAAGGGGTTGTAATTTTCCCCACAGATACTGTCTATGGAATAGGAGCCTTACCTTATAAGGAGCCTGTCAGAAGAATTTATGAAATAAAGAAAAGGGATTTTTCTAAGAAGATAATTGCCCTTGTAGATAGTTATGACAGTGTATTCCAATTAATAGACGAACATGAAAAAAGCGGGAATATAAAGAGGATATCCAGAATATTAAAAAAATTCTGGCCAGGAGAGCTTACCGTAATTTTTAAGGCTAATAAAAATTTTGTAAAAAAATTTGATGAAGAAATGGACACAATAGGAGTAAGGATTCCTAAAAATGACAAAGCCCTTGAAATAATAAAAAATGTTGGTGGAATAGTTCTTACAACAAGTGCCAATATATCTGGAGAAAAAGAAGCGGCAGAAATAGGGGATATAAATAAAGAAATATTACAGAAAGTGGATGTTATAGTTAAAGATGATAAAATTTTGACAGGAATTGCATCAACAATAGTAAAATATGAAAATGGAGATTTTTCATTAATAAGAGAGGGAAATATTTCTCTGGAAGAAATAAGGAAACTGATAGATTGACAATCTATAAAAAATTGAAAGGACAAAATGAAAAATGGTAAAAATGGTTAATCCGAATACAGTCAATGATATGGCACTGGTGAATGCAAAAGCACAGGCTAAGATGAGCCAGCTTGTACAAAAAATAGGGAAAGGTAAAAGAAGGGTCAGAGTAACCCTGAGTAAATCAACTAGAAGCTATCTCATAAAAATGCTTGAAGAAATGAAGAAACAGATGTCGGCTTATGAAAAACAGCTTCCGAATCTATTTCAATTCTTCAATTATCTGGAAAAAGAAATTCAGATAACAAAGGAAAATAAGAAAGAAAAAACAAAAGATGTACAGCTGTCTTATGAAGAGCTGGACTTTTTAAAAATTCAGATAAAGGAGACGATTAAAGGGATAACTAACTTAAGCGGTTCGCTCAAATGGTATAATTTTATAAAAAAAGGACTATATAAGACACTAAGGAAACAGAATGAAATGGTACTGGAAGAACTTGGAAAGACAAGTGTAAATAAATAGTCCTGATAAAGACTGAAAAATTTAAAATTAAACAGAATTTACAAATCTGAAAGATTTGGAGGGGACAGGGTGTTGAGGACAATGAAAAATAATATATTACAGAACAGTACAATCCATTATGTGGATACGCTTATTGAATTAGGTATAAAAAATGAAGCCAGTGACATACATATAAAGTATGATGATTCAGATATGGAGATAAAATACAGGATAGATGGAAAAATGGTCGAGTCAGAAGAGCTATATGATAAGATAGGTAAAAGAATACTGGAAAAAAATATAGTTGAAATAATTTCGAGAATAAAAATTTTATCAAATATGAATGTGGCCGAAAAAAGAAAACCCCAGGACGGGAGCTTTTCTTTTTTATTTAACAGAGAGAACTATGATATAAGGGCAGCATTTCTTCCTATGGTATCGGGAGAAAGTATAGTATTAAGAATATTGAAGAGTTTTCTAAAAAATGTAAGACTGGAAACATTGGGATTTTCATCTAGAAGCAGAAATATACTTGAAAAAATGTTAAAAAGAAACTATGGAATGATTCTGGTCAGCGGTCCCACAGGTTCAGGAAAATCAACTACATTGATGTCACTTATTGATATGATAAATGACGGACATAAAAAAATCATTACTGTAGAGGATCCCGTGGAAAATAGAATAAAGGGATTGGTCCAGGTCCAGGTAAATAATGAAATAGGAGTTACTTTTCCTGAAATCTTGAAAAGTTGCCTAAGAAATGACCCGGATGTAATAATAATATCAGAAATAAGAGATGAAATTACAGCAGAAATAGCTGTAAGAGCAGCATTAACAGGGCATCTCGTAATATCAACTATTCATACTAACGATGCTGTATCAACTATAATGAGAATGACTGACATGGGGATACCCGAATATCTTATACTGGATTCACTTATGGGTATCATAGGGCAAAGGCTGGTGAAAAGAAAAAATGGAAAAGGAAGAATTGTAATAAATGAAGTCCTGTATATAAACAGGGAAGTACGAAGGATATTAAAAGAAAATAGATTTTCTGATAATACGGAAAAAGAACTCAGGAATAATGTTAATGTAGAATTTATTGGCTTCATAGAGGATATAGAAGAGAAATCGGAAAAAGGGCTTATTG
>CAYYAV010000014.1:0-16773 GCA_964469865.1 uncultured Fusobacteriales bacterium
TATGGATAAAAGTTACTCTCTCCCTGTCAATTTTATGCTGAAAAGACTGTCCATCCCATAAAAGTTCATCTATTTCCCCTCGTTCCAGCATCTTTATTTCTTCATAGAATTCAGACAGGACTTCAGGATATTGAAAATCTTCCATTATACCAGTCAACAGGTACCTCTTGTATTCTCCTTTTCTTTCTATATCTTCCTGTTTATCCGAAGAAGAAAATTCTATTTCTGAATATTCTGTCAGTCCAAAACTTTCATCTTCATAATAGCCGAATATTATCTTCATCTCTAACCTCTCTCATATACAGGATAAGCTGTTATCCTGGGATTTTTATATCCTCTGATAAGGACACCGCTTTTACTTTTACCCTGCCACATGTTGGAATCTTTTCCATTATAGTCTTTCCTGTTTTCCCATGCGGAATTTATTTCATCAATAACTCTTGCTTCATTCCAGTTTTCAGGAAACATTGTATTTATCCCGCCATTACTTGTCTTTTTCTGCCAGGTTCCATCCTTTTTCTGTATTTCCACAGTTGCCCTGTAGACTCCACTACTTGCGGGTCTTCCTATTTTCTTTACTATTCTCACATCCCCTTTTAGTAAGGTATGCCCTCCAGTTACTTTTCCTGAAGAATTTTCATCTCCTCCTATTACATGATCATAGTCAATTTTGTATTTCCTGTTTCCGGTCCCTACAACATTATTTTCTACTTTTTTATTATTTTCTTTCTTTTCTGAATATGTCTCCCTTTCTCCAGAATTTACTGATTTTTTCTGTTCTGTTATTTCCTGGATATCCTTTTTCCTGCTATTATTTCTGTTACTGTTATCTACAAGTATTTTCCCCAGTCCCAGAAGGCATATTACAAAGAAAATCAGAATTTTTATCATATTTTTTTTCATTTAGACTGTCTCCTAATATTATTTTTTTAGTGGAGAAATGTCAACTTTTTCATATTTTCTTAAAAATTTTGCAAGTTCTTTCAATATTACTTCAGCAGTTCCTTTTTCACCTGTCTCCACATTCAGGCAGAGTAACGGTTCATGCAACGATAACCTTAATAAAAACCAGCTGTCCTCACCCACAATTACCCTTACTCCTTCATAGTTTGGAGTTTCCATTCTCCATTCCTTTATATTGTCTACATATTTTTTCAAATCTTCCAGAATTTTATTTCCGGTAATCCTGAAATCAGTATCATTTATTTTAAACCTTAGTTCCATTTCTTCTTCAGGTATTCTTAATTCATTTAATATATCTGTAAAACTAATTTTTTCTTTTTTACTTTTTATAAGTTGAATCAGAAGTCTTGCTGCCATATAGGCTCCATCATCAAGAAAATAGTTATCAATAAAAGCAGCATGTCCGGATGTCTCAATAGCAAGAGGAGTATACTTCCCCTCTCTGTTCAGTTTTTTTGCTTCATTTATTACATTTCTATATCCTCTCTGATATCTGTGATGGATTCCGCCACGACTTTCTATAAACTTCTTAAGTCCTATAGAAGTTACCGAATCTGTAACTATTGAGGCTCCCGGGTATTCCTTTAAAAGAATCTCACTTAGAAGGGCTATCAGGTTATTCCTGTTTATTTCCCTTCCATTACCATCTATGAAAGCACTTCTATCTCCATCAGCATCAAATATTATTCCAAAATCTGCTTTATTTTCCAGTACCGCCTTTTTTATTGATTCTATGGCCTCCTTAGCTTCAGGATTCGGAACGTGATTAGGGAAGCTCCCATCAGGGTTTAAGAACTGGCTTCCTTCAGAATTTCCTCCTAATTTTTCTATTACATCTTTCGCAAAGAACCCTGCTGCTCCATTTCCAGCATCAATTACAACTTTCAGACCATCGAGAGGTTTTTCATTTCCTCCTGTTTCCTTTATTACTAATCTACATAGATATTCTGCATAATCTTGAACCAGGTTTTTTACTATGCATTTCCCATTTTTTTCTTTTATTTCAAGTACTTGTTTTAATTTTTCCTCGCATTCACACTTTCCTCTTCCTGCAAGTTCCAGAAGTTCATGAACATCTTCCTTTTCTAGTCCTCCTTCCTTGGAAAAAAACTTCAGTCCGTTGTAATAGCTTGGCAAATGGCTAGCCGTTATCATTACAGCTCCATCCGCCTTATAATCCTCAAATACTGTTGTCATAAATAATGAAGGTGTTATAGACATCCCGCAGTCGTATACATCTATTCCATTATCTTTCAAGACTTCCTTTACTACTTCTGCAAATTCAGGTCCTGTAGTCCTTGCATCATATCCCACCGAAATTTTTAATCCCCTGTTTTCTTCTTCAGCCTTTTTTCCATATTTCTTTTCTATCCACAGCCCGAATCCCTTAGCTATAAACTTTACTTCATTACTTGAAAGATTGACTTCCTTATCTTCAAATACTGATACAATTCCACGGATATCCGTTCCACTTATGAGATGACTTAAATTCATAATTTTCCTCACTTCCATATTAAATTCAATATTTCTATTTTTATACCCTTAAATATTCAAAAAAATTAAATAATATACTTCTTATATTTACATTATTCCGTATACTGTTTTTTATATTAATAAGTTTCTTTAAGTTTTCCAGTTCCAGCATTGTCCTTGAAGTTATTATTATCTTATCCAGTAAAGAAAGGAGATTTTCCCTTTCATGTTTGTATTCTTTTTCAAGTTCATTTATCAGTATATAGATGTCTTCCGGTTTCATCATTTTTATTTTTCTGGATATGAATCTTATGCTCCCGTTATACATTATTATCAAATTCAGTTCATTTCCTGTATCTGTTTCACCATTCATATATTTTTTCATATTTATGATACCTTCGATAGCATTCTCCACTGTATTTATTCCATTAAGGTAACTTCCTAGCTCTATATTACTTTCTTTATACATTTTTATATGCCTCTCACTGCCGTCAAAAAAATAATAAATTTCTTTGCTGACATCCAGATCCTCATTATTTTTACTTTTCATATAAAATTTTACTGTTCGTGATTTTATTGTAGGGATTATGTCCAGAGTTCTGGAAAGCAATATAAAATATACGTCTTTAGGTGGTTCCTCCAGTATTTTAAGAAGAGCGTTAGAAGATTCCTTCCTTAGATTTTCAATACTTGAAAGTATAAATATCTTCTTAGGTGAGCTATATGAAGACTCTATTGCTGAATATATTATTTCACGTACTTCATCAATTTTTATATTTTCATTTTCCTTATTTATGACTTCTACATCAGGATACTGATAATTATCTATTTTTCTTTCTATTTCCTCTTTTTCTGAAGAGTCTTCTGGAAAACCTGCAGTCATTATCATCTTCGAAAATTGGAGGGCATAGAAAAGCAGGTCGACTCTCCTGTCACCATAAAAAAGATAACTTGCACTTACTTTATTAAGAGCTGCTTCCTTCTTAAGATTTTCTATTATTTCATAGCTTCTCATACTTTAATCCTACTCTAATTTTCTCTCATTTGAAGAGTTTTCAGCAACTTTTTATTATCAAAAGCAAGTCCACCACCCAAAACTACTGAATCTAGAGGATTTTCAGCCAGATATACCTTTATTCCTATTTCTTTTTCCATCATTTCTATAAAGTTTCTTATAAGAGAGCCTCCTCCTGTCATGACAATACCATTATCTAAAATATCTGCAGCAAGTTCAGGAGGGCATTTTTCCAGTACTTCCTTGGAAGAATTTACTATCTGGTATAAAGAATCTTCTATCGCTTCATATATTTCATTGGCATTTATCTGTATAGTGTTTGGAATTCCTGACTCCAAATCCCTACCTTTTATATCCATTTTTTCAGGATTTGATTCAGGAATAGCAGTTGCAAGGTCTTTTTTTATTTTTTCTGCTGTCCTGTCTCCTATAAGCAGATTGTATTTTTTCTTTACATATTTTACTATATCCTCATCAAATTTATTACCTGCTACCTTTATTGACTTACTTGCTATTATTTCATCAAGAGATAATATGGCTATATCTGTTGATCCTCCTCCAATATCCACTACCATATTTCCTTCAGGCTGGGAAATATTTATACCGGATCCTATTATTGCAGCTCTCCCCTCCTCTATTATATATATTTTCTTAGCTCCACTTACAGAATCGAACAGGGCTTTTCTTTCTATACTTGAAACTTCAATAGGAACACATATCATCACTTCGGGCTTAAATAGCGAGTTACCATAAATCTTATGTATAAAATATGAAATCATTTCCTTTGTAGAATCAATATCTGCTATTACTCCATCCTGAAGCGGTTTTATAGCTTCTATGCTTGCAGGAGTTTTCCCGAGCATTTCCCTTGCTTCTTTTCCTACTGCGATGACCTTGCCTGTTTTTTTATCCCTTGCCACAACTGAAGGTTCATTCAGCACTATTTTCTTTCTTTGCTTATCATATATCAGAATATTTGCAGTCCCCAGATCAATTGATATACTTTTATTTACTCTGAACATTCTTAAAAATTTCAACATTTTTTCCTCCCATTTTTTATCTTACATTGTATAGCTGGATGTCCCGTCTTTATTGTCTTTTATTTCTACTCCAAGCTCATTTAGCCTATTTCGTATTTCATCTGAAAGCTTAAAGTTCTTCTCTTTCCTTGCATCATTTCTCAATTTCAATAAAAGCTCCAATAATTTTTCTGCCATATAGTTATTTTTCATATTACTTTCATCTATAAGTATTATTCCGAACACATTTTCCATCTTTTCTTTCAAATCATTGTATGAAAGCTTTAATTCTCTTACATTTTTCTTATTAGCTCTGTCACACATACTGTCATAAAACCTATTTGTTTCCCTTATCTGATCGAATAAGACTGATAATGCCTGCGGAGTATTCATGTCATCTTCCATAGCATTGATGAACTTTCCATCCAGTTCCTTTATCTTATTGTGAAATTCTACTATATTCTCCTCATTATCATCCATATCTGTATTAATTTCTTTTTCAGATTTTTCTATCAGACTGCTGAATCTTTTCATTGATGTTATTATATTATGTAATGCCCTTTTACTATCTTCAATATTTTCAAAAGAAAAATTTATAGGTTTCCTGTAATGAGTACTCAATATAAATAATCTTATCACATTTCCCGAAAATTTCTCTAATATTTCCCTTAGTAAAAAGAAATTTCCTAAGGATTTTGACATTTTATCTCCATCAACCTGAATGAATCCATTATGCATCCAATATTTTGCAAATTCTCCATGATATGCACATCTGCTCTGAGCAATTTCATTTTCGTGATGAGGAAATATAAGATCCTGTCCACCACCATGGATATCAAAAGTCTCTCCAAGATATTTCCTTGACATGGCACTGCATTCTATATGCCACCCCGGTCTTCCCTGACCCCACGGAGATTCCCAGTAAGGCTCGCCTTCTTTCCTGTTTTTCCAGAGAGCAAAATCCAGAGGATCATTTTTTTCTTCTCTTATATCCACCCTTATGCCTGATTCCAGTTCCCCTATTTTCTGATTAGAAAGCATTCCATAGTCCTTATATTTTTTTACATCAAAGAATACATTACCATCTTTTATATAAGCATATCCATTTTTAACTAATCTCTTTATTATATCTATAATTTCAGGAATATTTTCAGTAACTTTAGGTCTTTTTATATCTTTTAAGGGATTTAACGGTTCTATATCTTCAAAAAATCCTTGTATGTATTTTTTTGTAACCTCTTCCGTAGGTATACCCTCTTCATTAGCTCTATTTATTATCTTATCATCTACATCAGTAAAATTCTGCACATACTCTACTTCATACTTCATATACTTAAAGAATCTGGCAAGAGTATCAAAAACTACTACCGGTCTTGCATTTCCAATATGTATATAGTTATATACTGTAGGACCGCAGACATATATCTTTACTTTCCCTTCTTCTACAGGAATGAATTCTTCCAGTCGATTTGTCATAGTGTTATATATTTTCACTTTTTATCCCTCCAGTATACTTTCTTATTTCAAGGTAGCAACAGTACATCCTATTCCTCCTTCATTCTGATTGGCATCTTTAAATTCTACAACATATTTACATATCCTTAAAAACTCATGTATCTTCTTCCTTAAGGCCATCGTTCCCTTTCCATGAATAATATAGACTTCATGATAGCCGTTAAGCATAGCCCTGTCCAGATAGGTTTCAAGCTCTATAATCGCTTCATCAGCATTCATACCCCTAAGATCTATTTCACTGCGAACCTGGCTTGATTTCAGTGAAACAAAATTTCCAATTTTTTTTCCTTTCTTCTTCTGAATCTTTACAATATCATCCAAGGAGACCATAAGCTTCAAGATTCCCGCTTGTACCTGTACCTTATCTGTTTCAGGAATGACACGTAATATCTTGCCATTCTGGTTTAATGTCTTGATCAGGACTTCTTCTCCTTCCTGCACATCAATATTTCTTACGAAGATTTTCTTTTCTTTTACATTCCTCCTCTTATCAGCTATAAAGGAATCCCTCAACATATTTAAGCTCCTCTGGGCATTTTTTGCATCTTCTTTCTTTGCATCTTCCTGACTTATCCTTTCTATCAGGTTTCTTGCCTTGGACTGTACTTCCTTTAAATAGTTATCTGCTTTTTCATATGCCTGCCTTATCACTTCATTTTTTTCATTTTCTATTTCAATCATTTTCTGTTCATATGAATTTTTCTGTATTTCTAGATTATGTCTAGATTTTTCCAGTTCTTCCTTTAATACTTCCATCTCATCATTCTTTTCCTTTATGGATTTTAACATCTCTTCCACTTTCTGGTTATCTTCACTTATATAGCTTCTGGCATTTTCGATTATTTCTTTACTTATTCCATATTTTCTGGCACTTATAAGTGCATTGCTTTCTCCAGGTATTCCTTCAAGAAGCCTGTATGTAGGCGATAATGTCTCCACATCAAACTCCATTGAAGCACTTTTTATACCTGTAGAATTGAAGGCATGAGCTTTTACTTCACTGTAATGGGTTGTAATTATTGATTTTATGTTCTTCCTGTTCAGATAGTCTATAATGGACATTGCAAATGCTGAACCTTCCATAGGATCTGTTCCACTTCCTAATTCATCCATAAGAACCAGGGATTTATGATCAGCTTCTTCAATGATATCCTTTATTTTACTTACATGTCCTGAAAATGATGATAGATTCTGTTCTATACTCTGTTCGTCTCCTATATCTGACAGTACATTACTGAAAAACCCTATTTCAGTTTTTTCTCCTGCAGATACAGGAATACCCGAAAGAGCCATTACTGTAAGAAGTCCGGCTGCTTTTAATGTTACAGTCTTTCCTCCTGTATTAGGTCCTGTTATAAGCATGATATTTTCACTATTTCCAAGCTCGAAATTTATAGGAACAACATTTTCATCATCTATAAGCGGATGTCTGGCTTCTACAAGTCTTAAATATTCCTTGTTTACTATTTTAGGTACAATACTTTTCTTTCCTAATGAATACACTGCCTTTGCATTGAGAAAATCAAGCCTTTCCAATATCGCTGCTACTTCTGAAATTTCATTTTTTCTTGCTCTTATCAGTTCTGTAAGTCTTAATAATATTTTTCTTATTTCTTCCCTTTCCCTTGCTTCGTATTCTCTAAGCTTATTATTAAGTGAAACCACGTTTAGGGGTTCTATGTAGACTGTGCTTCCTGTAGAAGATCTGTCATGTTCTATTCCTTTTATAAGTCCCTTGAAATCTGTCTTTACAGCTATTACATATCTGTCATTCCTCTGTGTTATTATTCTCTCCTGTACAGCTCTGGATGTCTCCTTATTTGTGACCAGTTCATCAAACTTTTCCTTTATATTGGTATTTATATTATGTTTCTGACGCCTTATGTCTCTCAATCCGATAGAAGCTTCATCTTTCAGCTCGCCGTCATCCTTTATCATATCATCTATAAATTTTTCTATATCCTTTACCTCTTCAGTATGATTGAATAATGACCATATTACCTTATATTTGTCTCTTACATTTCTAGCTCGGCTTTTGGATATCCTAAATGTTATAAGATTTCTTTTCAGATTAACCAGGTCTTCTCCATCCAGATAGGAACCTATCAGTTCTATAGATTTTATATACTTTCGAATATCTGATAATCCTGTCAGTTCAAATCCGTCATCATACCTATAAAAATCCAATATTTCCTCCATAATTATCAGTTCCTTGTCTAATAATGACTTGTCCCTAATAATGTCAATATCTATAAATTTCTCTTTAGTTATCTCCAGATTTGATAAGTTTATTAATTCATTTATTATTTTATAAAATTCCAGCACATCATATTTCTTTTCCATTATTTAATCCTCTGTCCCTGTCTTTTTTTATTTTTTTATTCATTTCAAAGTTATATTTTCTATCTTAGCTTTTAAATATAGCTTTATTTTTCATTTCTAGTCTTTAATTTATTAAAAATTATACCATATTTAATGGAAAATATCACGTGTTTTTGATATTTTGATATAAAAATCGATTTCTGTATAAAATAGACCGAAATGATATTCAGAAGATATAGGAATATAATAAAATACCAGATGACATTTCTTAAATGGGAAATTCGAAAAATTATCTATTATCTAGCAATATTATTGCTATTTATTTTAAAACTAAAGAATAAAATCCTAAAATAAAAAAACCGAATTTTTAATAAACTGTCTAATCATTCGGCTTTTTTAGTTTCTATTTTATAAATTATAGTAAAATTATTATTCAGGGTTTATCCAACCTCAGCTGCTAGTCATTTAACTCATCAGTTATCATAAAAATTCTAAAATCTGAATTTATGAAAACCATTTTTTGCAGTCTTGTATCATAAGCGTATACCACTGTTCCTTCCTCATTTACAAGATATACATCTTTATATAATTTCAATCTTGACTTTTCTTCTCCTGTAGCCCCGTCCTTGTTTTTATCTTCTTCCGATTCACTGATATAGTCTGTTACGAAATATCCCTTATCATCTTTTTCTATTTTAAAACTATCTTCTGTATCTGGATAACCAAATACCTTATTTAAAAATTTTTCCTCATGTAATTTACCATCTGTAGTAAATTCTTCATCAATTCCTTTTCCATACATCTCTTCTACATTTATTTTTATTTCTTCTGTCTTTGATTCTACTTTTTGAATATTTTCCATATTCTTACTTTTCTGATTTTTTTCATTTCCTTTACCTTCTCCCTGGCAGGATATTGTATTCATCAGTAGTACTACAAATATTAATAATACTTTTGTATTTTTTTTCATTAAAACATCTCCTTTTCATAATTTATATTTTTCCCCAGTTACTTTCTTAAAATAATCTATAATTATCCATAGACAAATTAACTTCAAATATATTTTATAATAAAGAACCACTATTTGTCAAATTTTATCATACATTATCTCACAATATTTCAAGATTTTGATGAAAAAATCTGATTTATTACTTCAACTTCTTATAAGTTTCAAAAAATTCTTTTCTTGCAATTCTATAGACCTCACTGTTATCAAGTGGAGAAACTAGATAGTCATTCTTCCTTACAACCATTTTTTCTCCCCAGTTTGCCATTAAATAAAATTCCTTTGTACCTTTTTCTATTCCAAGCTGCTTTAATACTTTATTGTCTACTTTTATTCCTTTAATTTTTCCCAGAGGTCTATATAACTTCCATTCATTATCTACATCTGATTTTAATTCATATCTTGAATTAAATTTTGTTTCTGAAAGGATATACATCTCTTCTGCTTCTGTACTGTTTTTAACTACAACGTCTCCTTCTTTTGCCATATTCTGGGTTTCGAGCCCGTCTTTGGTATAAGTCTTTATTATTTCTCCTGGAACTGCTTTCCTTGCATAGACTTCCTTATATTTCTCATAAATTTGTGCTTTGGAAAAATCTATCTTTTCAAGAAGTTCCTGCTGGGTAAGGACTATTTCATCCTGTAAATTTCCAAATGTAAAAATCGGAAATATTAGAACCAGTAGCATTAAAAATTTTTTCATTTTTTCCTCCTTTGTATTATTTCTTCTATCTTTCGATTTTTTAGATTTTTAAACTTCACATTTTTTTTATTTTACTATATTTTCCATAATAAAACCACCCCCCTCTAAATAGTCATGATAACTTAGAACTCTATTTTCCTAATTTTTCAAAATTTATCCATATTATATATGAATTCTTTTTTTATCATTAATAAAATTTATAATTTTAATATAAAACTTATAATTTAATTTATATTCTATTCCCCTGTATTTTGTGATATAATTATTTATTATGAGAAATTTATATGGTTTACCTATATAATCTGTATAGTAATTTTTAATATAGGATAATAAATTTCCTCCGAAATTACCAATATAATAAATAATTAATAAAGGTGGTATTATGGATTTTAAAAACTTACCTGTTACTCCCCTTCATTCTGTAAAATTGAATGAACAGCAGGAAACTTTGCTAGAACACAACAGGCTGCTGGGAACTCTTCTAGGGGAAACAATCTTTACTTATGCCGGATTACCTATTTATAAAGCTACTGAAGGTCTCAGGGAAGCTTCTATTAAATATTACAAGACAAAAAAACAGGATAGCCGTGATGTCCTGTCATCTTTCTGTTCGGGGCTGGATGATCAGGAGCTTCTGAAAGTTGTCAGAAGTTTTACCCATTTCTCAGTTCTTGCTAATATTGCCGAAGATGTATATCAGACTCATCAGCAGAGGAGAATGAGATTTTCTAATAAACTCCAGATAGGTACATTGGAAAGGTCATTGAATAATCTTAAGAATAAAGGACTCAGCAAGGAAAAAATTCTTAAAGCTATGAAAAGAGTATCTGTAGTCCCTGTTCTTACTGCTCATCCTACTCAGGTACAAAGAAAAAGTATTCTTGATCTGACTAAAAAATTAACTGACATCCTAGATAAATATGAAAATGTAGGAACTTACCAGATTGATGAAAATGAATGGATTGATGACTTGAACAGAGGGATACAGATTTTATGGCAGACATCTATGCTGAGGACAAGTAAGCTCAGGGTCACAGATGAAATAAGTAATGCTCTCAGCTATTATGACATTACTTTCTTTACCGAAATTCCAAAATTAATAAATAAATTTCAGGAAATTTCTGAAAAATTAGGAGAAGTACATGAAAATGCCCAAAATCTTTTACCCCTTACAATGGGAATGTGGATAGGTGGAGACCGTGATGGTAATCCTTTTGTTACAGTAGAGACATTGGAGCAATCTGCTCAGGAACAGTCATTAAAGCTGTTTCAGTTTTATTTCGATCAAATTGAACATATATACAGGGAACTATCTATGTCCATAACAATGATAAAAGTAAACAGTGAACTGATGGAACTTGCAGAAACAGCAGGAGAAGTCTCACCACATAGGGTAAATGAACCTTACCGCCGTGCACTTACTGCTATTAAGGATAGACTTCTTGCTACTGCCTATAACTTATGTGAAAATAAAGATCTTCTTCCTCCAAGAAGAAAAAAAGCTGAATGTGTACCCTATAGCTCAGTCACTGAATTTACACAAGACCTAAATATTATTGCACGGTCATTAACAGATAACAATGGTGAATTTCTCACAAAAGGATTGCTTAACAATCTCATAAGTGCAACAAAAGTTTTCGGATTTTATCTGGCTACTATCGATCTGCGTCAAGATTCAAGTATTCATGAAGTATGTATAGCTGAACTTCTGAAAAGTGCCAATATATTGGAAGATTATCTAAGTCTCCCTGAAGAAGCACGTTGTGATATATTACTTAGAGAACTTGAACATGACCCTCGTATCCTAAGTGACCCAACTATACCTCAAAGTGAGCTTCTATCTGGAGAGCTGGCAATTTTCAGGAAAGTAAAATCATTAAGAGAGAGATTCGGAAATAAAGTGGTAGAAAAAAATCTTATTTCACATGCAACGAGTGTTTCGGATATGCTTGAAATAGCAGTTTTATTAAAAGAAGCAAACCTTGCTAAAGGAAATAATGGAAATGAGTTCTGTGATTTACAGATTGTACCTCTTTTTGAAACAGTGGAAGATCTTGAAGCTGCACCAAAAATCCTTACAAAATGGTTTTCACTTCCCCTAGTAGAAAAGTGGATGGAGAAAAAAGGGAGAAAACAGGAAGTTATGCTAGGATATTCTGACAGTAATAAAGATGGTGGATATTTAAGCTCCAGTTGGTCACTATATGTCGCACAGAAAGAACTGACTGCTATTGGAAATAAGTTTAACGTTGAAATTTCCTTCTTCCATGGACGAGGTGGAACTGTCGGGCGTGGAGGAGGACCAAGCTATGAAGCGATTCTTGCACAACCTGAAGGAAGTGCTGATGGTACAATCAGATTAACTGAACAGGGAGAAGTCATAGGAGCAAAATACGGAAACCCAGATTTAGGATTTAAAAACCTTGAAGCCCTTATTTCAGCTGCATTAGAATCAAGTGCTTTAACTATAGAAGATGCATCATGGGATGAATATGAAAATATAGTTGCCCAGATTTCTGATTTAAGCTATCATTCTTATCGTAAACTCGTATATGGAACTGAAGGATTCGCCGATTTCTTCTTTGATATTACTCCGATAAATGCCATTGCAGGATTAAATATAGGTTCAAGACCTTCTTCCCGTAAGAAAACTCAGACTCTGGAGAGCCTAAGGGCAATTCCCTGGGTATTCTCATGGTCTCAAGCCCGTATAATGCTTCCCGGATGGTATGGAGTCGGCTCTGCTTTCACTCAGTGGATAGCCATGAATAACCAGAATCTGTCAGTATTACAGAAAATGTATAAAGAATGGCCATTCTTTAAATCTGTTATTTCTAATGTAGACATGATTTTATCAAAAACTGACCTAGGAATTGCTGATGAATATGTAAAGCTTGCAAAAGACAAGGAAACTGCCCATAAAATTTTCAGTGAGATTGTCAATGAATGGAAGCTGACCCTGGATATTTTACAGAAAATAACAGGAAATGATGTTCTTCTTGCTGATAATCCTGAGCTCGCAAGCAGCTTGAGAAATCGTCTGGCTTATTTTGACTGTATGAACTATTTACAGATTGAACTTTTGAAAAGACAGAGAAATGGTGATTATTCAGAGGATTTACAGAAGGCTATACATATTTCTATTAATGGACTGGCTACAGGACTTCGTAACAGCGGATGATGACATCATAATTTTCTTGACAAAATTCAAAAATAAAAGTAAAATAAATATATTTTATAATCTTAAAAATCTTGTAAAAATACTCAAAATATGCTAGAATATATTCTGTAATGTGTAAAAGTAAGGAGGTAAAATTTATGCAAATATGTGAAGTATTTGGAAAAAAAGTAGGTCACGGAAATAGGGTAAGTCACTCTAATAGAGCCACTAAGAGGATATGGAGACCTAATCTTCAAATTATGAAATTAAATGTTGATGGTTCTGAAATTAGAGTAAGAGTTTGCACAAAAGCAATGAAGACATTAAAAGGAAAAAATGTAGATCAAGTTAAAAAAATATTATTAGAAAATAAAGAAAATTTAAGCCCTAGAATAGCTAAAGTATTATTTTCTGCAAAGTAAGTTTAATTTATAAACTTACTTTTTTTTGTCTTTATTTTATGATAAAATTAAAATATCAAAATTTGAAAGGAGTACCAGATGAAAAAAAATTTATGGTCTATTTTAGAAGATCTTAAGGAACATGAATGGATTGAACTCTCCCATGAACTTACAAATGAAAGCCCTTACTGGCAGGGAATGCCAAAAGGAGTTGTAGAACTTAATGAAACTATTATTGACTATTCTGAAATGAACCTATGTATTCAGACATTTAAATTTCCAGGACAGTTTGGAACACATATAGATTATCCTGCCCACTTTATAGAAAATGCACGTTCAGCAGGAGATTTCAGAATACAGGATACTATTTTGCCACTTGTTGTCATCAATCTGAGTGAAAATGTTAAAAAAAATAACGATTATGAAATATCAGTAGAAGATATTCTGAAATTTGAAGAGGAATACGGAAAAATTCCTGATGGCGCCTTTGTTACATTCAGAAGTGACTGGAGTAAAAGATGGCCTGACCTAAATGCTTTAGGAAATACTGATGAAAATGGTGTAGGACATACTCCTGGATGGACTATTCCTACTCTGGAATTTCTTTTTGATAAACGAAATGTAGCAGGAGTAGGTCATGAAACTCTTGATACTGATGCTGCTATTACCACAATGAAGCATGGTGACCTTATAGCAGAAAGATATGTCCTCAAGAAAGACAAATTTCAGATTGAGGTTTTAAATAACCTTGATAAATTACCGCCAGTCGGTGCGATTATCTTTATAGCGGCACCAAGAATAACCGAAGCTAACGGATTACCAGTAAGAGCTTGGGCAATAATATAATAATCAATAGTAATATTATTACAAATTTAAAAGCTGATTTATAGAATCCTGAATTTCCACAGATTTAAAATCAGCTTTTAGACTTTATTAATAATTTCTATACTTTCTTCTAAAGAATACAATTAGACACCATATTTTTTCATAAGTTCATCTAGCTCTTTCCTTTCTTCTAGTTCTTTTATCCTTTTAGCTGACAGAACTATAGATTTCCTTTTTTCATTTAAGTCAATTACTACTGCATCTATTATATTCCCTATCAAAGATTTTTCAGAAATATCCTTTAAAAATTCCTCTATAAGTTCTTTCTTAGGTATAACTCCATTAAATCTTTCAGTTAATTTTACTAATATAAAGTTATCCTGAATCTCTATAATAGGAACAGACACTTTATTTCCTATTTTATATTGTTCAGAAGCCTCTTTCCACGGAGATATTGTTAATTGTTTTATACTTCCTCCTAATTTTTTTGCTTCTTTTTCTAGATTTATAATTTTAATTTTTATATCATCTCCAATTTTATATTCCTTGTATTCTTCTTTATTCCACGAAAATTCATTTTTATGTATAAATATCTCAATTCCATTATCTAATTCAGCAAAAATACCATATTCCTGTATATTTATAATTTTCCCTGAAACTACATCTCCCAAAGAATAAATTTCATCTATGTTACTCCATATATCATCTATTAAAGCTTTTGCACTTAAAGAAATTCTGTTTTTTTCATCATTAAATCTTGATATTTTGAATTTTATCCTGTCTCCTACCTTGTACTTATTATTCAAATTGGAAATTTTCCTATAGGACAAATCAGATATGTGCAATAATCCTTCTATATCTTTCTCTAATTCTACTAATAATCCAAATTCAAATATTTCAATAATTGGTCTTTCAAGAATTTCCCCTATCCTATATTTTTCTTTAACTGAATTCCATGGATTTTCTGTCAACTGCCTCACACTTAGTTTTATGTTTTTCTTATCTTCTTCAAGATTTATTATCTTGGCCTCTAGACTATCACCCGTCTTATACTTTTTTATCTCTTTTGCAGAATTATTCCATGCCAGTTCAGAAATATGAATAAATCCTTTATTTTTTTGTATTTCTACAACTAAACCAAAATCAAGTATCTCTTTTACAACTACATCTACTATATCTCCAATTTTATATGTAGCAACAAATGAATCCCAAGGATCTTGACTTAGCTGTTTTATGCTTAACTTTAACTTTCTCTTTTCAAAATCTTTTTCAATAATTTTAGCTGTAACTTCATCATTTATTCCAAATTTTTCAATAAGATCATCTACCTGCTCCCACGAAATTTCTGAAATATGTATAAATCCGGATGTCGGTCCCAAATCCAGCACAAGTCCAAAATCAAGTACACTCTTAACTTTTCCAACTACTATATCCCCTACATTGACTTTATTAAAAAAATCTTCCTCTTCTTTTTTTACCAAATCTGTTCGTGAAAGTGTCAGACTGTTTTTAGTTTTCTCTTTAATGATAAATTTATATTTTCCACCTATGTAGTCCTTATCTTTTTCAAAACTTGATAGTGAAAAAGGTAAAAAACCTTCATTTTTTCCTATTCTTACAGAATATCCTCCTCTTATTTTTTTAATAATTTCACCAGTAACAATTTCGTCTACTGATAAAGATGAAAATTCTTTCGCCTTATCTAGTAAAAATTTAGAAACAATTACAATATCTTCTTCATTTCTTAATACCTTTACTTCCACTTTATCTCCAATATTAAAGTCTTCTATTTCCCTACTTATTATCCTACCTTCTTTTTTCCCATTTAAATCAAGATAAGTATAATCCATTTCCTTTCTTGTTATTATTCCTTCAATAACATCTCCTGATTTTTTTTCTTCAGGCAAATAATCATCTAACATCTGCTCAAATAAGTTTTCATTAAATTCGTTCATCGTTTTCTCCTTAACAGTAGTTTTATATTTTTATCATTTATCTTTGCTATTCTTCAAAAAATTTATCTATTTCAATAAACTTATATAATTCACTAATTAACATCTCTTCATCCTCACCTTCAGCTTTTAAAATCAGTTTTTGTCCTTTCTCTGCTGCTAAAGTCATCAATTCCATCACACTACTTCCATCAACTTCAATATTATCCTTAATTATTTTGAGTTTTGAATTATATTTCCTCACAATTTTAACAATTTCTGATGATGGTCTTGCATGTAATCCTTGATCATTCTTTAATTCCACAGTTAATTTCTTCATATATTACCTCTTTATTAATAATATAATTCTATTATACTATATAAACAAAAAAAAATGAAGTCAAAAACTTCAAATAAGGATGGCGTCCCTGGTTGGACTC
>CAYYAV010000015.1:0-15757 GCA_964469865.1 uncultured Fusobacteriales bacterium
AACACAGAATAAAAAACCTATAATGAACCATCCCCTATCAGGGGGATGGTATTTTATCTACCTGTGAGCAGTAATTTTCCCGATTAGAAAAGGATGGCTCCGGTAAAATATAAAAAAACTTATAACAGACACTTGTTTTTTTATAAAAACAGGGTATATATATATTAAGACAGAAATGTAAGCGATTACATAATAGTGACGGTAAAAAAATTGGAAAAAGGAGGTGATATAATGAAAAAAGCTCTAGTAATAGGAAGTCTGAATATAGATATGACAACAAAAGTTGAAAATCTTCCTAGATTAGGAGAAACAATTTTTGGTAATAATTTTTATGAAAGCTGTGGAGGAAAGGGAGCAAATCAGGCAGTAGCAATATCCAAGCTGGGAATGGAAACTGAAATGATTGGTATGATAGGTAATGATAGTCATGGGAAAAAGTTGATTGAAAACCTGAAAAAGTATAATGTGAAACATGATAACATAATCAGAAGCCCGGAACCCACCGGACATGCATTAATATTAGTAGATAAAAATGGAAATAATAGCATAATTGTTATACCTGGAGCTAATTTTAAGATAACGGAAAGGCATATAGATGAAAAGACCGATATTATAAATGAGAATGACATTATAATTCTACAGAATGAAATTCCTTTAAATGTCGTTGAACATGCATTAAAAAAAGCAAAAGAACTGAACAAGATTACAGTATTTAATCCTGCTCCTGCTGCACAGTTAAGCGATGAAGTATATAAAAATACAGATTATCTTATATTAAATGAGACTGAAATGGAAGAGATTTTTGAAATTTCTATAGAAGATGAAAAGTATATAGAGAGACTGCATAATAGGAAGGAAGCTAAAAATATAAGAAATATTATTCTTACACTGGGTGAAACAGGAAGTGTGCTACTTGATGATGAGGGTAATATAAGAAGATACGAGGCATATAAAGTGAAAGCTGTAGATACTACGGCTGCAGGAGATTCATTTATAGGTGCTTTTATATTGAAATTATGTGAAACCGGGAATAGGGATACAGCAATGAAATTTGCATCTGCAGTCTCAGCGATAGTAGTTACAAGACAGGGTGCACAGGACTCTATTCCTACTGCATTGGAAATTGCAGAATTTATTGAAAAAATGGGGAATCATTATAATATACTCAAATGAATGTAAGCGGTTACATTTATGAGATAATAAAAATTAAAAATTATTGGAGGGAATTAAGATGAAAAGTAGATTAAGAATGATGATGTTTCTAATAATGTGCCTATTATTGGTTGCCTGTGGTAGCGGAAGTGGAGAGAAGAAACAGGAAACTGGGACAGATAGTGGAAATGGAAAGAAAAAATTAAAGGTAGCAGTCGTATTTTCAGGATTTTTAGGAGATAAGTCATTCAATGATTCGGCTTACGAGGGATTAAAAAAGGCTGAAGCGGATTTTGGAATAGAATTTAAAGTTCTGGAATCTAAAATACCTTCAGACTGGGAAACAAATTTTATATCAGTTGCATCTGATAGCAGCTATGATCTGGTTTTAGCAATATCTTCACAGTTTACAGATATTGTAAATAATCATGCTGATGAATTTAAAGACATGAAAATAGGAATTATTGACAGTGTTGTTAAGAAGCCTAATGTATCTTCTGCAATATTTGCACAGAATGAAGGATCATTTCTTGCAGGAGCTGCAGCGGCAATGTTTACACAAAAGACAGAAATTCCAAATGTAAACGGTGAAAAGATTATAGGATGGGTTGGAGGAATGGATATACCTGTTTTACAGGATTTCCTTACAGGATATAGACAGGGTGCTGCATATATAGATCCGGAAACAAAAGTTCTTGTTTCATTTGCCGGGACTTTCAATGATCCTCTGAAAGGAAAGGAACTTACTCTTGCACAGTATAGTCAGGGTGCAGATATTATAATGAATGTGGCATCAAATACAGGAAACGGGATATTGGAAGCAGCTAAGGACACTAAGAAATACGCTATAGGTGTAGATATAGATCAGGATAATATATATCCAGGGACAATACTGACTTCTATGTTAAAAAGAGTGGATGTTGCCACATATGACATGATAAAGCAGGTATATGAAGGAAAATTTAAGGGAGGAGAAACAGTAAGAATGGATGCAAGTAACGGAGGAGTAGGATTAACAGACATGAAAGTAATGAAAGAAGCGTTAAAGGAAAAATTTCCTGAAGACATTTTAAGCAGAATCAGCGAACTTACTGAAAAAATTAAGAGTGGAGAAATAAAAGTAGAGTCCTATCCAGGGTTTAAGGTAGAATAATAAATATTTATTAGGAGGAATCACCTTGAATGAAATAATTAAAATGACAAATATTGTTAAAACTTTCGGTGAAGTTCAGGCAATAAAGAATGGAAATTTTAATTTATTTGAAGGAGAAATTCATTCATTAATCGGGGAAAATGGTGCAGGAAAATCTACAATGATGAAACTGTTATATGGGATGTACCCTATTGATTCAGGAGAAATAGAAATATACGGGAAGAAAATGTCTGATTACAGTACAGGAGAAGCTATTGCACTGGGGATAGGAATGGTTCATCAGGAATTTATGCTAGTAGATGAAATGACAGTTCTTGAAAATATAATTCTTGGGTTTGAACCCAGAGAATCCCTGGATAGGATAGATTTCAACAAGGCAAGGGAAAAAATATCGGAGTATGTTGAAACATATAAACTGGACATTCAAATAAATAAAAAAATACAGGACATATCAGTCGGAGAAGCACAGAGAGTAGAGATAATTAAAACCTTATATAGAGGAGCCGACATTCTTATTTTAGACGAACCTACAGCTGTTCTGACTCCTCAGGAAACAGAAAAGTTATTTGAAATTCTGGAAAACTTAAGGAAAGACGGTAAATCAATAATCTTCATATCACATAAATTAAACGAAGTGATGAAAATCAGCAATAGAATAACGGTCATGCGTGACAGTAGATATATCGGAACAGTTCTTAAAGAAGAGACTTCTCCGGTTGGTCTTGCTAAAATGATGGTAGGAAGAGAGGTGCTGCTGGATGTAAAAAAGAAGAAAATAAAATCGGAAGAAGTAATTTTAGAAGTAAGGAAAATATTTGTACCAAGTGAAAGGGAACTTTCAAAGATAAGAGGAATTTCTTTTGAACTTAGGAGAGGTGAAATATTAGGTATTGCCGGAGTTGACGGAAACGGACAGAAGGAACTGGTTGAAGCGATAACGGGATTAAGAGAAGTTGAGAAAGGAGAAATAATATTTAAGAAGGAGGAAATAACTAACAGATCTCCGGGAGCAATCCGAGATAAAGGGATTTCGCATATTCCGGATGACAGGAATGTAAGAGGTCTGAACAGGGAACTTGATATCAGTGAAAATTTTGTGTCCACTAAATTCAGGCAGAAACGATTTTCTGGCAGTATAAATCTAAAGTCTAGGGAAATTGAAATATTTTCAAGAGATATGATAAAAAAATTTGATATACGGCCGGATAATCCCGGAATAATAACAAAGAACCTGTCAGGCGGAAATGCCCAGAAAGTAGTTGTAGCCAGAGAACTCGAAGGAAACAGTGATCTCCTCATAGCTTCACAGCCGACGAGAGGAGTTGATATAGGATCAATAGAAACAATAAGGAAGAATATTATAGAATACAGGGATAAAGACAGGGGAGTGCTTCTGATTTCTGCAGAGCTGGAAGAAATACTGACACTTTCAGACAGAATATTAGTTATGTATGAGGGAAAAATAGTAGGTAATCTGGATTCAGAAAATGCAAATGAAGAGAATGTGGGATTCCTTATGACAGGAGGTGAAAATAAAAATGCTGTATAAGAAATTTTTAAACAGTAAATATACAGGTGCATTCCTGTCAATTATTACATGTATAGTTCTAAGTGGAATACTCCTGTCATTTATGGGACAAAATCCTTTTTCCGTTTATAGCCAGCTGTTTAAAAGTGCCTTTGTTGGAAATTTTAATATGGGAACTACAATAGAAAAATTTGTCCCGTTACTACTGACAGGACTAGCATTTATTATTTCATCACGTGTAGGAGTATTTAATGTAGGAGTAGAGGGAGAACTGTATCTCGGAGCAATAACGGCAGCTTTTATAGGATATTCGATAAAAGGTGTTCCGATGATTATTCATATAATGCTATGTTTTCTGTCTGCGATGGCAATAGGAGCATTATGGGCCTTGATTCCCGGATACCTGAAAGTATACTATAAGGTAAATGAGGTATGTGTAACAATATTGATGAATTATTTAGCATTGAATATAACATCTTACCTGGTAAGCGGCCCATTATCAGGCAAAACAGATATTTCACAGACTAAACGGATAGAAGCTACAGCTACTTTATCCAGGATATTAAGACCCAGCCGTGCTAATACGGGATTGTTCATAGCAATAGCAGTATGTATACTGATTTATTATATTATAAAAAAGACCAAGTTAGGATTTGAGATAACCTCTACAGGATTGAATCCCAAGTTTTCTGAATATGCCGGTATAAAATCCAGAGGGATAATGATTACCGGAATGATGTTAAGTGGTGCTGTAGGAGGTCTGGCAGGAGCAATTGAAGTTATGGGTATTTATGGAGTATTTCTGGATAATTTTTCAGCAAATATAGCTTTTGATGGAATGCTTGCAGCATTAATCGCTAAAGGGAATATAATAGCCTTACCATTTTTCAGCTTATTTATTGCTGCTCTGAAAACAGGATCTTTAGGACTTGAAAGACATACAGGAATTCCTAAGTCCTTGATTGACATAATCATAGCATTGTTTATATTGCTGGTTACTATGGAAAAGCTCTTTGAATTTAAGAAAAAATTCAAAAAAAGAAAAGAGGAGGTGTAGCGATTATGAAAAATTTCCTATATATAATTGATTACACAATAATTCATGCTACACTTAGGGCTACGACACCGATTCTTCTGGCTGCTTTTGCAGCAGTTATAACACAGCAGGCGAATATACTTAATGTAGGAGTTGAAGGGATTATGCTTGTAGGAGCTTTTATTGCAGTTTATGTAAGCTTTATTACAGGAAGCTGGATACTGGCTATAATAGCAGCTGTACTTGCTGGAATGATAATTGCAGCTATAATAGGGATTGCCCATCTGAAATATGGTGGAGATGTATTTGCAGTAGGAACTACAGTAAACCTTCTTGCTCTGGCACTTACCAGATTTCTGTTACAGGAACTGCTTGGTGTCTCAGGCTCTTTTACACCTAAAGAAATTTCTGCAATTCCTAAAATACATCTTGAAATATTTTCCATAAATCCAGTCATGAACAGTCTCTTTAATAATTATTCATTATTTGAGGTACTAACCGTTCCTTTAATATTCTTGTTCTGGTTCCTGCTTTATAAGACTGTATGGGGACTTAGGACAAGGAGCATAGGATTGAATCCTGAAGCAGCCAGGACTGCAGGTATAGATGTCTATAGAAGAAAGTTTCAGGTAATACTCATATCTGGAATAATAGGGGGACTGGCTGGAGCACACCTGTCTTTAGGGTATTCCAACCTTTTTGCAGAGAATATGACAAATGGCAGAGGATTTATGGGAGTAGCCGCTATGTTCTTTGGTGCTGCTAATCCGGTGTTTACAGCAATCGGATGTATAATATTCGGGTTTACGGACTCAGTAGGGGCAAGGTTGCAGGCATATGGGTTTCCATCACAGTTTGTACTGATGCTTCCATATATTATAACAGTATTAATATTAAGTATATCAATGATTAAACAGTATAATAAGAATAAAAAGAGAAAAAGTTCGTTATAAAGGAGTGATTGTTATATGAATAGAGAAAAAATAATACTAGACTGCGATCCTGGACATGATGATGCAGTTGCGATGATGATTGCGGCAATAAGCCCTAAAATAGATCTGTTAGGGATTACAGTAGTAGCAGGAAATCAGAAACTGGAAAAAACAGTCAAAAATGCCCTTAAAGTATGTAACCACTTAAATTTAAATATTCCGGTATATTCTGGAATGTCCAGGCCTATGATAAGGGAGCAGGTGATAGCAGATGATATTCATGGAGAAACAGGATTGGATGGTCCTGTCTTTGAAGAAGTGAAAATAGAAGTTGAAAAGAAACATGCAGTAAATTTTATAATTGATACTTTAATGAATTCTGAGGAAAAAATAACACTTGTCCCTACTGGACCATTGACAAATATAGCTATGGCAATGAGATTTGAACCTAGGATCATCGAAAAGATTAAAAGAATAATATTAATGGGAGGAGCTTATCAACTAGGAAATATCACTCCTGCGGCAGAATTTAATATTTTGGCAGACCCTGATGCAGCTCATGTAGTATTTACATCAGGAATTGATTTAACTATGATGGGACTGGATCTGACAAGACAGGCCCAGGCGACCAGTGAAGTAATAGATAAGATAAAATCCCTGAATAATAAAGCTTCAGAATTGTTTGTAGATTTAATGGAATTTTTTGCCTCCACTCAGAAAGAGGTTTTCGGATGGCCAGCACCTCCTGTACACGATCCTACAACAATTGCATATATTATAGATCCTTCATGTATTGAAGTGAAACCGATGTTCTGTGAAGTTGAAATATGGAGTGAGAGATCCTATGGAAGGACATTATGTGATTATTTTGGAATATTGAAAAAGAAACCTAATGTGGACGTAGCAGTAAAACTAGATTTTGATAAATTCTGGAATATAATATATGAAAATCTGAAATTATACGGGAATCATTTTTAGGAAGTGATAGTGTTGAATGAAATATTAAGTATCTTTGAACGGAACAAAGAAACATATCTCAATTATTTAAAGAATTTCATAGCAGTTGATACTCAGACCATAGGACACGGAATAAAAGGCGGAAATGAAAAAAACGGGCAGCTTTATCTCGAAAAACTATTTAATGAGCTGGGAGCATACAGGATAGAAAAAGAATATCTTGATGATGAAATATTGAACATAGCCTTAAAAAAGTATAATGAAGGGAATCTGGGTCATAATAATAAAGATAGGTATAATTTAATAGCAGAGTTTAAAGGTAATGGAGAAAAAACGTTAATATTTAATGGTCATGTAGATACTATGCCTTTTGGAAATAAAGAAGACTGGAAATATGATCCTTTTGGAGGAACTGTCAAGGATGGAAATATATACGGTTTAGGGTCAACAGACATGAAAGGCGGACTTATGGCTGCAATTATGGCAATTCGTCTCCTTAAAGATTCAGGAAATGATTTCCCTTGCAATATTATAGTAAATGCAGTGGCAGATGAAGAAGGAGGAGGAAACGGAAGTATTGTTACTGCAATAAACGGAAATGTAAAAGGAGATGGGGTCATTATCTGTGAACCTTCTGATAATAAAATACTGATTGCCCATATGGGATTTGTCTTTTTTAAGGTGAAAGTCAAGGGCATAGCTCTCCACTCTGCAGAAAAATGGAAAGGGATAAATGCTATTGAAAATGCCATAAAACTGATAGAAGCCATCAATGAACTTGAAAAAGAATGGATTTTGAAGTATAATCATCCGTTACTTCCACCGCCTACAATAAATATAGGAAAGATAAAAGGAGGAAGTGCAGGATCTACTGTACCTGATTATTGTGAATTTGATGTCTGTATTCACTATATTCCAAATAAGATGTCCTATGCTCAGGTTACGGAAGAGTTTAAGAATAAGGTAGTTGAAAGGTCTGAAGGAGACGGTTTTCTTAAGAATAATATTCCTGAACTGGAAATATATCAGATGGGCAATGGTTTTGAAATCAATGAAAATGATGGCTTTGTAGACTATATAAAAAGAATTGCCCTGATGAAAGATAAAGATATCAATATTGCAGGGGGGACTGCCGGAAATGATGCAAGGATCTTTTCAAATATATCAAAGATACCCACTGTGATATTTGGTCCAGGATATTTAAAAGACTGTCATACTGTAAATGAAAAGCTCGCGGTTAATCAGTTCTATAAATATATACTCCATTATGCAGATATTATATTAAATTTCAAATAAAAAAAGAACCTAAAGCTGAAAATTATTCACATTTTAGGTAAATAAGGAGGGAAGGTATGTCTAAAATACTAATAGCAGGTGAATCATGGACCAGCCATACAATACATATAAAAGGATTTGATTCATTCACAACAAGCACATATGAAGAAGGTGTGAAATGGCTGAAGGAAGCATTGGAAAAAGGAGGGAATGAGGTGATATTTCTACCAAATCATGATGCCGGAGAAAAGTTTCCAACTACCATGGAAGAGATAAAGAAATATGATGCAGTAATACTGTCTGATATAGGGTCAAATACTTTGCTGTTGCCGGCGGCTACATTCTCCAGGAGTGAGAAGACTCCTGACAGATGTGAGCTCATAAAGGAATATGTCAGGAACGGTGGAGCTTTCTGTATGATAGGAGGATATATGTCCTTTACCGGAATAGATGCAAAAACACGGTATGGTGAGACTGCGGTAAGAGATATACTGCCTGTTGAACTTTTAAAATATGATGACAGGGTTGAGAAGCCCGAAGGAATAATTCCAGAAGTCATAGAAAAACATGAAATTTTTGAAGGTATAGACGAAAAGTTTCCTTTCTTTCTAGGGTACAACAGGACAATTTCTGATGATTTGAAAGGAAAAGTCATTGCAACGATAAATGGTGATCCTTTTATTGCTGTCGGAAACTTTGGAAAGGGAAAAAGTGTGGCATTTACTTCAGACTGTGCACCTCATTGGGGATCAAAAGAATTTGTCGAATGGAAATATTATGACAGGTTATGGCAGAATATCATAAAATGGCTGGTTAAAAATTGATATAGTCTATAATAATCAGCTATCTTAAATATTTTTTTCTTTTATCTGTAAATTTATTATTGACATTTAGTGTCTAAAAAATTAAAATAATAGACGTACAGAATAAAAATAAAAGAAAATGAGGATTTAATATGAGAATACAGGATATAGCAGAACTGGCAAATGTATCAGTTGCAACTGTCTCAAGAGTTATCAATAATAGTGAAAAAGTTAAGGAGGAAACAAGAGAAAGGATAAGCAGGATTATTAAGGAAAATAATTATTATCCGAACTTAATTGCAAGAAACCTGTCAAAAAATGAAAATAACACTATAGGAGTGATATTGCCAGATATAAAGAACCTATATTTTGCTTCTATAATGAATGAAATTATAAATGAAACGAACATAAACGGATTAAATGTTATTCTGGGATGCAGTAATGAAAGTTTCAGGTTACAGAAAAAATATATAGAACTATTTCTAGAACAAAGAGTAAAAGGGATTATTATAGCAGTAACGCAGAATTCATATGATAAAACAGATTTCTTTGAGCAGATGGCCTCAAAAATTCCTATTGTATTTATAGACAGGAAAATAAAAAAAGAAATGCCTGGAGTATTTTTTGAAAATATGGATTCATCCTATAAAGTGATAGAAAACTTTATAAAAGATGGAAGAAAGAAAATAGGATTTCTGGCTGGTCCACAAAGTATAAGCACTGCCAGGGAAAGGCTGGAAGGATATAAAAAAGCCCTTTCTGATTATAATATAGAATATGATGAGAGACTCGTATTGTATGGAGATTTTACTTTGGAAAGCGGATACAGGCTTGGAAAAAGGATTCTGAAAAGTAGAATCGATGCAATATATATTTCTAATAATTCTATGACCTTGGGATTTCTGAAAGCTCTCAAAGAGTTAAATATAGATTCTAAGATGCTGAAAATAGCTACATTTGAAGATAATGAAATTATTAAGTTTATAGATGATGATATTATATCTTATGACATACCTTTTAATAAATTATCGAAAATGAGTATAGAAATCTTAGAAAATTTACTGGAAAATAAATCTCCTGATAACAGAATTGTAGAAATAAAGCTATAAGTTTTAGTAATACTTCATAAGTAATAAAAAAAAGATTTTAGAGAGCCGTTAATGAACTGTCCCCAAAATATCGGATACAAGATAGGGAGTGCAGTTCATAACATAGGCTCTTTCTTAATTATACATAGCAATAAAGATAGACATATAAAAAACTGCTGCTAATACTCCTTTAATCTGTATATGTTATATTATATAATAATATTAGGATAAGAGGTGCTTTCTATGAGAAATTATTTCAATAACGGAGTTAAGGATGAAGATATAGAATTTGATAATAACGGGAATTCCATTAAAATCTTTTTTGGATTCCTGTATGCCAGCTTAGCAGGATCGGTTTTGTTTTTTATACTGATTCTGAAGGACATAGCGGAATACATATTACTTGTTTCCTACATTCAGAAAGGGAATTATGGAGTAATAAAGATACAGCTGATATTAAGTTTAGTTCTTACAGTCATATTAATATTTATCTTTAAGAACCAGATGAGGAAAGGCCAGTCAGAAAATAAGACCGGAACCTATGGGATATTCCTGTTATCAATTTTAAGCTCCATAATTTTTGGTATGACAAATATGAATAACTACCAGGACATCATCAGACATATGAACCTTGACACTAAAATAATGTTCTTTTTTATGAATATGTTGCCACAAGGATTTATATTTACAGGCAATCTCATTATCAGGCTTATAATACTGCTTATAATGAAGAATATCTATTTAAAGGCATGTAGGAAGGAAAGTGTATTAGCAACCTCGTTTTTTCTGATTCTGACTTTAAAATTCTATTTTATTAATTATATTTTTTTAAGAATATTTACTATATGGGAAAATCTCAGAATAAATAACAGTTCTTTAAATATTTTACAGAGTGTTGAATATTTCCTCTTCCAGATTAAAATGAATAAAACCTATATGAATAATGTATTTTTAAATTATACGTTTATTTTGGGTATGGTAATGATACTGTTACTTGGAACTTTTATTATTGTAAAGCAGGAAAAACTGAAGGAAACAGTCTATTCTTTATGAAAGCATATCACAAATTTTAAGATATCAGAAGATAAAGAAAACAAAAACCGGACTTCTATTCCTTATATGTATCACATCTTTTAAACCATCCCGGAAGCCATTTTTTTTCATTTTTAGCAGGATCAGAATTATTGACTCTTCGCTGCAAAACAAATTTTGCAGAATCGCTGAATTCCACAAGGGCAGCTTTTCCTGAACCGGTTCCTTTCATATTTTCCAGGACCTGAAGCAGTCCCCATCCCTGTCCTTTATATCCTTCACTAGGTTTTGTACCTTCACCCTTGAAGTTTACATAATCAATTAGAGGATAAAGTCCGTTTGGAGAATTGGCAACCCTGTAAAACTGTTTTCTTACATTTTCCTTGTCTTTTGCTGCATCCAGCATTTTTCCAAGGGAAGCCTCAAGCCTTTTATATATAAATTCTATCTGGATATCCTTAGTGTTATATAAAAATTCTGTCAGTTCAGCAATATCCTCATCATTAACTTCCTTTAGAAGGAGTAGCTCTTCTCTGCTGGACCATGGGGCATATTCATTGTTCTTAAGTATTTTAGGAAGTCTAACATTTTTTAGTCTGTAATAGTCTACAAGCTGCGGAAGACTTTCTTCAAAAGGGCCTCTCTGCTCCTTTTTATACCAGATAAAATGTCCTATTCCCAGTGAAGGGAAGTTTTCTCCTGAATTCCAGTGGACTAGATTAGATTTCTGTCCACCAGCCTCATTTTTAAATATTTTTTCTGCAACAGAATCCAGTTCCCTTCTTGTAATGGAAATATCAGCTTTTTCTGCTGTTACCGTTGTAGACTGTTTTGATGGTTCATTAAGATTATTACTTGCATATGAGTAACCGGATACACCTATAAATGATGATAATATTGTAAGAGTTAGTAAAGAGTGGTTTTTTAAAGTTAATTTTCGGCTTTTCATTCTAAGGGCCCTCCTGATTTTAGTTTCTGATTGATCAATCAATTATTAGTACTATTATAAACGATATAAAATTTTTTACCCTTAGAAATTTATTATAAATTTGATATATAAGGATATCTGTGATATAAATAGACATAGAAAGCAGGGGTGTATTAATTTAACAAATCAGAATATATGATAAAGAGAGGATGTGAGTTTAATATGGATCTGTCAGAAAAGATTATTAAGTTATTAAAAGAATCGGAACCTATGAAATCAGGTGAAATTGCAGATTCACTTGGAGCAGATAAGAAAGAAGTAGATAAGGCACTGAAAAAACTCAGGACAGAAGAAAAGATAACATCTCCTAAAAGGTGCTTCTATTCTGTATAGAAAAATTAAAAAAGGGAATACATAAGAGTAGTTCCCTTTTTTATATTAATATACTGAATTAAATTTTGTATTTACTTCTTATCTTATTTTTATATATTTCTGCCTGAGTACCATATACAATCTGTACACCTTTTCCTGATCTTATGACGCCTTTAGCCTGGAGTTCCTTCCATCTTATGTCATCAGAAACAATAGATGGATCTTTTACAGTTACCCTTAATCTTGTGATACACGCATCTATGTTTTCTATGTTCTCAATTCCTCCCAGAGAAGTTACTATATCATCTATTAATTCTCTTTTCCCATCTTTTGCTTCGTTGTAGTCTTTTCTTGTATAGAGCCTGTTTTCGGATTCTCCTCTTCCAGGTGTCGGAATGTTAAACTTCAGGATCAGGGTCTTAAAGATAAAGTAGTATACTACAGCATATACAGGACCTAATATTAGTATCCACTGATAGGAAGTCTTAGCCGGTCCCTGAAGAAGCCCGAAAAATGTAAAGTCTATTATTCCTCTCGAGAATGTAATCCCTACAGCAACATTTAGAACAAACATCAGCATATATGAAAGTCCCTCAAGCAGGGCATGTATCACATATAATACAGGGGCAACAAATAGGAAAGTAAATTCTATAGGCTCAGTTATCCCTGTCAGGAAAGATGTAAGAGCCGCTGAAATGAGAATACCTTTTACTGCTCCCTTATTCTTGTCATCGGCAGTCCTGTACATTGCAAGAGCTGCTGCAGGTAATCCGAACATCATAGGAAGGAATCCTCCAGTCATTGTCTTTGTTGCTTCTGCACTGAAATGCTTAACTGAAGGGTCTGCAAGCTGGGCAAAGAATATATTCTGTCCTCCTGATACCATTTTTCCTGCCACTTCCAGGGTACCGCCAAGCTGTGTATACCAGAACAGAGGATAGATGGCATGATGTAGTCCGAATACATTTAAGAGCCTCATGGTAAATCCATAGAGGAATGTTCCTATAGCTCCTGTTGCTGCAAACCATTCTCCGGCTTTTACAATTCCCATAAACACATATGGCCATATAAAAGGGAATATTGCAGCCACCGGAATGAAAAGTAAAATTGTCATCACAGGGACAAATCTGTTTCCACTGAAGAATGCCAGATAATCAGGAAGTTCCTTATCAGAAAACTTGTCTGTAATAACTGCTGCTAAAATACCACATACTATACCTCCGAATACTCCTGTCTGTAATGTAAAAATTCCGAGTTCTCTTGCATAAAGAGCTGCGGTTCCTCTTGCCGAAGCTTCGTCGAGGCCTCTAGCTATCAATGCGTCATAGGTAACTCCATCAGGAGTGATTCCCTGAAAGCTTAAAATGGTTCCTATTATAGTATGGAACAGAAGAAATCCCAGAACAGCAGATAGAGCTGCAGTTTCCTTGTTCTTATTTGCAAGACCTATAGCCACTCCTACTGCAAAAAGCAGAGGCAAGTTGGCAAAAACAAACAGTCCTGTATTTGTAAAAAGTTGAAGTATATAGTTCATAGGAGTCCCTGCTTTTAAGAATGTCAAATTATATGTTTCAATTAGTACGGGATTTGTAAATGAACCTCCTACTCCTAGAAGTATTCCCGCCATGGGAAGTACAGCAATAGGAAGCATAAAAGCCCTTCCTATTTTCTGAAGTGTTGAAAAAAAATTGTTCTTCATAAGTTTCTCCTCCATTTGTATATTTAGATTTTTGTTTGCTATACATTAGAATTATACCACGAAAATAAAATTATCAAAGATTTGAAAATAATAAAATTTTAAAAATTAATTTTAATAATAGATATAGCATTTTCTGTTATAATATTATATAATAATAATATAAATAAAATATTAAGATTTTAATAATTAAGGAGAGGACAGTATGAAAAAAATAGTGTTATTATTATCAATGTTTCTATTACTCATAGCATGCGGTAATAATCAAGATGGTAAAAATGGTAACTCTTTGACGTTGAATCTGGGAGGAGAACCTGATTCAATAGACCCTCAACTGACATCAGGAATATCAGGAGGTACTGTTGATGATCTGATAATGGAAGGGTTGTTAAGGAAGAACAAAGAAGGAGAATCTGTTCCTGGAATAGCTGAAAAATGGGATGTATCCGAAGACGGATTAAAATGGACATTTCATTTAAGGGATGCTAAATGGTCAAACGGGGATCCTATAACAGCTAATGACTTTAAGGCGGGATGGATAAGGGCACTGGATCCGAAGACAGCAGCAGAAAATGCAGGAATGCTGTTCATGATAAAAAATGGGGAAGAGTTTAATGCCGGGAAAGTAGATGCTGATGGAGTGGGGATAAAAGTTATAGACAATAAGACGCTGGAGGTTGAACTGGATACTCCTACAGCATATTTTGATGATCTTGTAACATTTAAGGCATATATGCCTTTAAATGAAAAATTCTTTAAGGAAAAAGGAGATAAATATTTTACTGAACCTGAAAATACATTGTCTTCAGGACCATATCTACTAAAAGAATGGAATCATGAATCAGACTTAAAATTTGTAAAAAATCCTGACTACTGGGATGCAGCTAATGTAAAGGTAGAAAATATAACATTGAAACTGATTACTGACAGTAAAGCAGCATTGAACTCATTCAAGAACGGTGAACTGGATGTTGTAGGGCTTACAGTAGAACAGCTGACAGAATTTAAGGATGATCCTAAACTGGTGAAGGCACCGGATGGAGGTATGTGGTATCTGCTGTTCAATACAAATGTTCCGGCTCTAAAGAACAGTAAAATAAGGAGAGCCCTTGTAATGGCTGTGGACAGAAAGGAACTGGTAAATAATGTTTTAGGAGGATCTGAAAGATATTCAGAGACATTTGTTCCTGCAGGAATCGGGATGAAAGGAATTTCTAAGGATTTTTATGAAGAAGTACCTACAAAACAGCCGGATTTTAATCCTGAAGAAGCTAAGAAACTGCTATCTGAAGGCTTGAAAGAAGTAGGAGTATCAAAACTTCCTGAACTGGAAATAATTTTTGGAGATTCAGGAAATACGAAGTCCATAGCTGAATATATACAGGAAAACTTAAGGAAAAATCTTGGAATAGAAATAAAGCTGGGAGCTATAACAGGAAAGGAAAGGATCCAGAGAACAAAGCAAAGAGACTATCAGATAGCAATAAACAACTGGACAGGTGATTTTAAAGATCCGATTACATATCTGGATCTATTCGACTCATCTAATGCAAGTAATAGGGGAGACTTTAAAAATGCAAGATATGATGAGCTTGTGAAGATTGTAAAAAATACGGCAGATCCTGCAATAAGAGTACCTGCAATGATTGAAATGGAAAAAATAATTTCTGAAGAAAATCCTGTAGCGATACTATTCCAGAGACAGAAGAAATATTTACAGGATCCTAAGGTAAAGGGGCTTGGATTTGTCGCTATTGGCGGAGAATTTAACTTCAAGGATCTCTCAATCGGGAAATAATCTCTGA